>DQNS01000094.1 GCA_015659035.1 Acidobacteriota bacterium
CGCCCATTGCGAACAATTCCCCACTGCTGCCTCCCGTAGGAGTCTGGGCCGTGTCTCAGTCCCAGTGTGGCCGTCCGCCCTCTCAGGCCGGCTACCGATCGTCGCCTTGGTAGGCCGTTACCCCACCAACAAGCTAATCGGACGCGGGTCCCTCTACAAGCGCCAGGTCTTGCGATCCCCGGCTTTGATCACCACCCATCCAAGGGTGGGATGTTATGCGGTATTAGCCCCCCTTTCGGAAGGTTATCCCCCACTCGAAGGCAGGTCACCCACGCGATACTCACCCGTTTGCCACTCTACTTACGGCCCGAAGGCCGCTTTCGCGTACGACTTGCATGTGTTAGGCACGCCGCCAGCGTTGATTCTGAGCCAGGATCAAACTCTCAAGTTAAAGATTGTGCCCTCGGGCCATCCTCACGGATGACCGTCGGATAACTTCAACACGAGAGCCGTATGATTGGCTCTTCGTTGTTCAGTCTGTGTGTGTCAGGCTGATACTCGACGAGTGTGCTTCGTCGTCCTATCTAGTTTTCAAAGAACCGACGCGCGGACCGGAACGCACCTATCCGCACGCCCTGGCGAATCTCTCCGTCAGACGAACTAAGCATATCACAGGCGCGGCATCTGTCAACGCCTATTTGCAGTTCGAGGCCTGTGCGCGCCGTTCTAGCTCGCGGCCGGCCGAGGGCTGACCCGCACGACCCGCCGCTTGCCAACCTGCAGCACGAACGGGACGGCGGCGGCAACCCGGTGACTCCGATCGGTCACGCGCTCGCCGTCGACACGCACACTGCCCTGCACGATCAGCCGAGTCGCCGCGCTGTTCGACGCGGCGAAGCCGACGTCGACCATGACGGCGACCAGCGGGGCGCCGCTGGCCGGCACCTCGACGACCCGCTCGCCAAGCTGCGAGGGCAACGCCTTGCCGGCGAACCGTCGCTCGAACTCGCGTTCCGCCACCACCGCGGCCTCGGCCGAATGGAAGTCGGTGACAATCCGACGGCCCAGATCGAGCTTCGCCCGCTTGGGATGCAGATCGCCGGCGTCCACGCGCGTCTTCAGCGCTCCGATCTCCAGCAGCGTCAGGTCGGTCAACAGCTCGTAGTAGCTCCACATCAGCACGTCCGAGCTCGACATCAGCTTGCCGAACATCTCATCAGGCGGGTCCGTGATACCGACGTAGTTGCCGGCCGACTTCGCCATCTTCTCGATACCGTCGAGTCCGACCAGCAGCGGTGTCGTCATCACGATCTGCGGCCCCACGCCGAACGCCGGCATGATGTCGCGACCGACGTTCAGGTTGAACAGCTGGTCGGTACCGCCCAGCTCGACGTCCGCCTTCAGCCGGACCGAGTCGTAGGCCTGCGCGAGCGGATAGAGGAACTCGTGGATCGCGATCGGTAGCCCCTTGTCGTAGCGCTGCCGGAAATCGCGGCGCTCGAGCATCTGGGCCACGTTGTACCGGGCGGCCAGCCGGATCCACTCCTCGCTCGTCAACGCACCCAGCCACCGGCTGTTGAACTCCAGCACGGTGCGGTCGGGGTCCAGCAGGGTGAACGCCTGCCGCTTGTAGGTCTCGGCGTTCTCGTCAATCTGGGCCCGGGTCAGCGGCGGCCGCGTCTTGGACCGACCGGTCGGGTCGCCGATCAGCCCGGTGAAGTCTCCGATGAGAAAGATGACCGTGTGCCCCAGATCCTGGAAGTGCTTCATCTTTCGGATCAGGACGGTGTGCCCAAGATGCAGGTCCGGCGCCGTCGGGTCGAACCCGACCTTGACGACCAGCGGCTTCCGTGTTCGGGCCGACAGCTCCAGCTTCGATCGCAGCTCGGACTCACGGATCACGTCCACGCACCCCTTGGTCAGGTAGGCCAGCTGCTCCGCGATGGTACCCGCGCTGGATGACATCGGAGCAGTGTAACCGTAAGGAGTCAGGAGAAGTAGGAGGGCTTCGCCGACCTCTCTCTGAACCCGCTAGACAACGCGTGAACAGAGAGAGGTCTTCGCCCCCGCGTAGCGGGACTGTATGAACCGCCCTGCGAGCGATGCTGCGCCAGGCGGTTTGAGGGCAGCGTCGCTAGCTGCGGACGAAGCGGCGGCCGTCGATGCGCCAGCCGCCGTCGAGCACGATGCCGATCGCCGCGGGATAGATGCGGTGTTCCTCGACGAGTATCCGCGCGGCGAGCGTGTCGGCGGTGTCGACATCCTCGACCGGCACCGCCGCCTGCAGCACGATCGGGCCGGCGTCGAGCTCGGGTGTCACCACATGCACGGTGGCCCCGGCGATCTTCACTCCATGTCGCCACGCCTGGTCCTGACCGTGGAGCCCCGCGAATGCCGGCAACAGGGACGGATGAATGTTCAGGATACGGTTGGGAAACGCCTCGACAAAGGTACCGCTCAGCAGCCGCATGAACCCAGCCAGACAGACCAGCCCGACGTCGCAGCGGCGGAGCTCGGCGACCAGCGCCTGGTCATACGTCTCGCGCGATGGGTAGGCGGTGTGCTCCAGCACCACGGTCTCGATGCCCGCCCGGCGCGCCCGCGCGAGACCGCCCGCGTCCGCCGTGTTGGCGATGACCACCGCAATGGTCGCCTGGAGCCGACCTGCAGCCACCGCGTCGATGATCGCTTGCAGGTTGCTACCGCGACCGGAGATGAGGACGCCGAGTCTCCTGTTCATCGGGCAGACTGTCGGACACTAGCGGTCCCAGTGCGCGTACTCGACCGCGGGACTCCCTTCCCGGATCTCGCCGATCGGCGCCGCACCCACCTCGCCGCCGCCGATCAGCTTCGCGATCACACCGGACACGTCGGCCTTCGCGCACACCAGCGCCATGCCGATACCCATGTTAAACGTCCGATACATCTCGTCGACCGGGACGTCACCCCGCTCCCGCAGAAAGGTGAAGATCGGTGGAACGGGCCACGTGTCCGGGTCGATGCGGGCCGTGCAGCCCTCGGGCAAGACACGAGGCACGTTCCCGGTCAGACCGCCCCCGGTGATGTGGGCCATGGCTTTCACAGCCCCGGTTTCGAGGACAGGCCACGTAGTCCGCAGGTACGAGCAATGCGGCCGCAGCAACTCGTCGCCGATGCTGCCCCCCAGTTCCTTTAGGACCGAATCGACCGTCAGGCCGAGCTGTTCGAAGAGGATCCGTCGAGCGAGCGAATAGCCATTGGTGTGGAGCCCGGTCGACGGCAGACCGACGATGACGTCGCCGGGAGCGACATCATGTCCGTCAATGATCCGCGGGCGGTCGACCAGCCCGACGATGAAGCCGGCTAGATCGTACTCGCCGTCGGCATAGAACCCGGGCATCTCGGCCGTCTCGCCCCCGAGCAAGGCACACCCGTTGTCGACACAGGCGGCTGCCATCCCGGCGACGACGTCGGCGGTCACACGCGGCGACAAACGCCCAGTCGCCACGTAGTCCAGAAAGAAGAGCGGCCTGGCGCCCTGCACCAGGATGTCGTTCACGCAGTGATTGACCAGATCGCCCCCGACCGTGCCGTGCCGGCCGGTGCGAAAGGCGACCTTCAGTTTGGTCCCGACGCCGTCGGCGCTCGACACCAGCACCGGGTCGGTCAGCCCGGACAGATCCGGCCGAAACAGCCCGCCGAAACTCCCGATCTGGGACAGCACGCCGGTCGTGAACGTGCCGCGCGCCAGTTCGCGAATCCGCCGGACCGCCTCGTTGCCGGCATCGATGTCGACACCGGATTCCTTGTAGTCCATGAGGCTCCTGCCGAATCCCGAGCCGCGACACGGGTGTCATCTCGTGTCGCAACCCTACCAGAGCGTTGTCGCCCACCGGTGCGCAGGGTCAGAACTCGAGCACCCGGATCAACTCCTCGGCCACGGCGCGGGCCGGGGACCGTTCCGGAGCGGCCCAAAAAGCGGCGCGGGTGGTCATGAAGAAGCGCTCTTCCTCGAGGTCCTCATCGAGCATGTCGAACGCGTCCCGGAGCACCAGAACCGCCGCCGCCAGATCGGTCCGCGTCTCGAGATGCGCGAGCACGGCGGCCGAGTGGCGCATGGCGAGCATACCGAGCACCAACGCGATCGGCTCCCGTGCGATCGCCTGGGCACCGACCCCGACATCGAACAGCACCTGCAGGGCGCCGGCGTCCCCCCTCGATGCCAGCGCGCCCAGACCGGCCGCCGCCGAGCGCAGCAGATCCTGGTGGTCGAGGGCGGCGGCCGCGAAACGCAGCGACTCGGCGACGAACCGGGCGTGCGCCTCGGGGTCGGCGCCGAGCGACGCGGCCGCGGCCGACACCATCGGCTCCAGCTCGGCATCCCGGCCCTGGAGCGACGCGACCGTACGCAGCGCGCGCGGATCGCCGATCCGGGCAAGCGCCAGGATCGAGTCGTCCTGCAGCGGCCCGGGCTCGCTGGCAATCCGCATCAGCGGGTCGAGCGCATACGCCGCCCCGTGGTCCCCGAGCGCCTCGATAACGGCGCCACGGAAGAAGTCCACCCCCCGATCGATGTCGGCGACCAGGCGGTCCCGCACCGCGGGATCGGCGTCATGGGCCGCCAGTGTACGAATCAGCGCCGGCCGAACGAACTCGGAGGTTTCCGTCTCGAGTGCTGCGAGGAACCGGCCCGCCGTCGCCGGGTCCGGGTTGTGCTCGTAGTAGCCGTAGGCGACCGCGCGCAACCGGTCGTTCGGGTCCGCCAGCGCTTCAGACACCGCCTGCCTGGCCGCTGGCCCCCCGAACCCCACCAGGAGCACCAGCGCCCGGAACCGGACATAGCCGTCCTCGTGCCCGCTGACGGCCGCGGCCAGCGCCGGCCGGGCCTGCTCCTGGGGCGCCCGTCGGACCAGACTGCTCGCCCGGGTTCGCACGTCGTAGTCGAAGTCGCCGAGCTGGTCGATGGCGGCCCTCAGATCACGCTCCCAGACCGGCGCCGGTTGGGCAGCGGCGCCGGCCGCGGACATGCCGCCCGCGAGCAGCACCACGCTCAGCATGCGGCCCGGGGCACTAGACATCTTCCAGCGATGAGACGGTGACATGCTAGCCAAGTGTTCGTCACACGCGGAGATGTCTAGCCTCCGCGGGGCTGTAAGAACAGCCCCGGCTAGTGATGCTGTGCCGCCAGGGTCTGGGCGGTTCGAGGCGCAGCGTCGCTAGCCGCCCTCATCAATTTAGACCTGTCGGTCCGGGAGTTTCAGCGTCATCTGCATGTACGCCTCGGAGTCCTTGGGCGCTTCGACCGGGTAGTCGCCGGTGTAGCACGAGGTGCAGTAGTCGCCGCTTGTCGGGCCCACCGCCTCGCGCAACCCGTCGAGACTCAGGTAGGTGAGCGTGTCCGACTTCATGAACTCGCGAATCTCGTCCACGGTCTTGTTGGCGCCGATCAGCTCGGACCGCCGCGGGGTATCGATGCCGTAGTAACACGGCGACATCGTCGGGGGGCAGCTGATGCGCATGTGGATCTCGCGCGCGCCGGCCGCCCGGACCATCCCCACGATTTTGCGGCACGTCGTGCCACGCACGATCGAGTCATCGACGAGAATGACCCGCTTGCCTTCGAGGATGCTCCGCACGGGATTCAACTTCACCCGCACCCTGAACCCGCGAATCTCCTGCTGTGGCGCGATGAAGGTGCGACCCACATAGTGGTTCCGGATCAGTCCCATCCGGAGCGGAAGACCCGACTCCTCGGCGTACCCGACCGCGGCGCACATGCCCGAGTCCGGAACCGGCACGACGACGTCGGCATCGGCGGGCGCCTCACGGGCGAGCAGCCGCCCCAGGTTCGTCCGCACTTCGTTGACGCTCTGCCCGAACACCAGGCTGTCGGGACGCGCGAAGTAGACGTGCTCGAAGACACAGTGACACGGGTGCTCCGGCCGGAACGGTCGATACGACCGCGACCCGGTGTGGCCGACGACGAGCACCTCGCCCGGCTCGACGTCCCGCACATACCGCGCGCCGATCAGGTCGAGGGCGCAGGTCTCGGAGCACACCACCGTCGCGTCGCCGAGTGCACCCACGACCAACGGCCGGAACCCGTACGGGTCCCGCACCGCAATCAGGTGGTCCTTGGTCAGCAGCACCAAGGAGAAGGCGCCCCGCACCTGCGTGACCGACTCCACGATCGCATCCTCCGGGGTCGGCGCCTTCGAGCGCGCGTAGAGATGGAGCACCACCTCGGTGTCGCTGTTGGTCTGAAAGATACAACCTTGACCGACAAGATCCGCGCGCAACTCCGGCGCATTGATCAGGTTGCCGTTGTGACACAGGGCGATTTCGCCGTGGACGCAGTCGATCAGGATCGGCTGCGCGTTGACGATGCGGCTGTCGCCGGCGGTCGAGTAACGCACATGACCGATGGCGTTGTCACCGATGAGCGCCGCCAGTGCCCGCTCGTCAAACGCCTCCGACACCTGCCCCATGGCGCGTGTCAGATACAATCGCTCGCCGTCGGCTGTGGCGATGCCGGCGCTCTCCTGCCCGCGATGCTGCAGGGCATAAAGACCGAGACGCGCCAAGGCCGGCGCCTCAGAGTGCCCGTAGATCCCGAAGACTCCGCACTCGTCGTGGAACTTGTCCATAATTAGCCGGGGCTACGCCCCGGACCCCACGCGGCCGCTCCTGCGGCCACCCCACAGAGTCTAGGCGACGGCCGCCTCGAAGTATCGCGTCAGCCCATTCGCCCACGCCTGCTCCGCCTCGACCAGCCCGATGTCCGCCACACCCACGCCGGCGACCGAGATCGCCAGCCGCTCGCCACCGGTGTGCCCGATCACCGTGGCCGGCACCGACAGGGCGCGCGCGCGTGCGAGCAGCCGGTCCCGTGTTCCGGGCAGTGCCGAGACGACGACCCGCGACGGCGCCTCGCCAAACAGTGCGCGGACCAGCAGGAACCGGTCATCCGGTCCCCCCGGCCCCGACAGCTCGACCCGCGCGCCGACGCCGCCGCTCTCGACACAGCACTCGGCGAGCGTCACCGCGAACCCGCCCTCCGCGCAATCGTGCGCCGAGCCGATCAGCCCGTCACGGGCAACGTCGACGAGCAGCGTCTGCAGTGCCCGCTCGCGGTCGAGGTCCACCGCCGCCGGGCGCCCGCCTACCAGCCCGTGCGCGAGGGTCAGATACTCGCTGCCCCCCAGCTCGCCGGCCGCGTCTCCAAGCAGCACGATCTCGAGACCGACGGCCGGGAACACGCGTGTCAAGACCCGCGTCGCGTCGTCGATCAACCCGACGACTCCCAGCACCGGTGTCGGGTAGATCGCCTGGCCGTCGGTCTCGTTGTACAGACTGACGTTACCACCCGTAATCGGGATCCCGAGCGCCCGACACGCCTCGGCGATCCCGTCGACCGCCTGGGCGAACTGCCACATGATTTCCGGACGCTCCGGGTTGCCGAAATTCAGACAGTTGGTCGCGCCGATCGGGACCGCGCCGGCACACGCGACGTTGCGGGCCGCCTCGGCCACGGCCAGCCGGCCGCCCTCGGCCGGGTCGAGGTAGCAGTAGCGCCCGTTGCCGTCGACCGAGAAGGCCAGCGCGCGACCGGTGCCCTTGACCCGCACCACGCCTGCGCCCAGACCGGGCAGCACCACCGTGTTGGTGCGCACCATGTGGTCGTATTGACGATACACCCAGCGTTTGCTCGCGATGACCGGCGCGCGCAGCAGGTCGAGCCAGGTGCCCGACAGCGCGGCCGGGGCCGCCAGGGCCGCGACGTCGAGCTGCTGCGCCTGGGCCAGATACGCGGGGCGCTCGGTCGACCGGTTGTAGAGCGGCGCGCGGTCGGCAAGCTGCCGGTTCGGGATCTCGGCCACCACCTCATCGTGGTCGCGGATACGTAGCCGCCCATCGTCCCTCACCTCGCCGATGCGCACGGCGTGCAGGTCCCATTTCTCGAAGACCTGCTCCACCTCCGCCTCGCGGCCCTGCCGGGCGACCAACAGCATCCGCTCCTGCGACTCGGAGAGCATGATCTCGTAGGGGGTCATCCCGGTTTCGCGTTGCGGCACCAGCGACACGTCGATCTCGATGCCGACGTCGCCGCGCGCGCCCATCTCGCTGGTCGAACAGGTCAGCCCCGCCGCCCCCATGTCCTGGATGCCGACCAGTGCGCCGGTCTGCATCACCTCGAGACAGGCCTCGAGCAGCAGTTTCTCCATGAACGGGTCGCCCACCTGGACCGCCGGCCGCTTCTCGGCCGAGTGCTCATCGAACTCGGCCGACGCCATCGTCGCACCATGGATACCGTCGCGACCGGTCTTGGCCCCTACGTAGTACACCGGATTGCCCGCGCCCGAGGCGACCCCCTTCGCGAGCTGGTCCGCCTTCGCCACACCGAGACAGAACACGTTCACCAGCGGGTTGCCCGCGTAGCTCGGTTCGAAGGCAATCTCGCCGCCGAGGGTCGGAATGCCGATGCTGTTGCCATAGCCGGCGATGCCGGCGACGACGCCGTCGACGAGTCGTCGTGTGGCCGGGTCGTCCAGCGTGCCGAACCGCAGGGAGTTGAGCAGTGCGATCGGGCGCGCGCCCATCGTGAAGATGTCGCGAATGATCCCCCCGACACCGGTCGCGGCCCCCTGATACGGTTCGATAAACGACGGGTGGTTGTGCGACTCGATCTTGAACACCGCGGTCAACCCGTCGCCGATGTCGACCGCGCCGGCGTTCTCACCCGGTCCCTGTACGACCCGCGGACCCTCAGTCGGCAGTCGGCGCAGATGCAACCGCGAGCTCTTGTAGCTGCAGTGCTCGGACCACATCACGGAGAAGATCCCCAGCTCGGTCATCGTCGGCTCGCGACCGAGGATCTCGAGCAGCCGCTGATACTCATCGGCGTTCAGCCCGTGCTCGTCGATGGTGGTCTGATCGATGGACATAACCCCTACAGGAGTCAGAAGACAGGAGACAGGAGGCAGGAGCGGGTCAGTACGCTTCGCGGACTTTCCTTGAATGCCCCGTACGCCCAGGTCTGATTCGAGGAACCTTCTGAATCGAAGCTGGCGCAGCCGACCGGTTTCATTCTGCCTTCTGCCTTCTGCCTTCTTCGTTTCACACCGTTAGTGCCGCGACGGCCGATTCGAGCACGACCCGGCCGTCGGCGCTGCCGAGAACCGACTCGCACGCCCGCTCCGGATGCGGCATCAGACCAACCACGTTCCGCGCGGCGTTGCACACCCCGGCGATCGCCGCGAGCGACCCGTTCGGATTGGCGGCGTCCGACACCGCCCCGTCGGCGGCGCAGTAGCGGAACAGCACCTGCCGGTTCGCTTCAATCGCCGCGACCGTCTCCGGGGCGGCATAGTAGTTCCCCTCGCCATGCGCGATCGGCAGCTTCAGCACCTGCCCCACCGCGGCGCCGCATGTGAACGGCGTGTCGGTCTGCTCCACGCGCACGTGGACGTGCTGGCAGAGAAACTTCAACCGGCGATTCGAGAGCAACGCGCCCTCGAGCAGACCCGCCTCGAGTAGCACCTGAAACCCGTTGCAGATACCGATGACCGGCCCTCCCGCGTCGGCAAACTCGCGAACACGGGTCATGATCGGCGAGAACCTGGCAATCGCGCCGGTCCGCAGGTAGTCGCCGTAGGAGAATCCACCGGGCAGCACGACGACATCGGCGCCATGGAGATCGGTGTCCTTGTGCCAGATGAACTCCGCCTGCTGCCCCAGGACATGCTTGGCAGCGTAGTAGGCGTCGTGATCACAGTTGGAACCGGGAAACTCGACGATCGCGAACTTCATTCGGTGAATCCCTGCAGGAGACAGGAGACAGGAGACAGGAGACAGAATGAAACCGGTCGGCTACGCCGGCCTCGAGTCAACAAGACGATCGGATCAGACATGGGTGCTTTTGGCTGAGCTAGACGATGTTCGCGAAGCGCTCAGGCTGTCTCCTGTCTCCTGACTCCTGACTCCTGACTCCTCTCGTCGTCCACCTCCACCCGATAGCTCTCGATAACCGGATTGGCCAGCAGCTTCTCCGCGACCTCGGCAACCATGGACCGCGCCTCGTCGGTCGAGCCCGCCTCGACGTCGAGCTCGAAGTACTTGCCCTGACGGACATCCTGCACCGCCGTGTACCCCATCGACCGCAGGGCGTCGACGATGGTCTTGCCCTGCGGGTCGAACACCGACGGCTTCAAGGTGACGAACACTTTAGTTTTCACGACTTCGCTTCCTCCAAGGAGGCAGGCGGAAACCGGAGGGCTTCGCCATCTGTCTTCAACAACCTGATGATCACACAGCTAGTGGCCCGCATCAGGCAGATGTAACGTGCCTTGCGGGCGGGCCGTGCCGGCGAACGAACCTGACTGACGCTCTCACGCGTCGTCATTGTGGGTCCTCCAGATCGATCGCCCTGCCCCTCCCGGCGCCAGTTCGACCGTTCGCCGCCACCGGCGCGTCTGGCAGCACCCGGTCCACGAGCGGACCGATGTGACGCAGCTGCCGATCGAGGTCGAACGCCCGATCGAGGTCGTCGCGCGACAACACCCCCATCACGTCCGGGTCTGCCGCAAGCACGTCCTTGAAGTCGAGCCGCTCGTCATGCGAGCGCATCGCCGCCCGTTGCACCCACGTGTAGGCCTGCTCGCGCGACACCCCGCGTTGCGCCAGCTCCAGCAGCACGGTGCCCGAGAAGATGACGCCACGCGACCGCTCGAGGTTCTCGCGCATCCGATCGGGGTGCACCACGAGCGCTCGCACGATCCGGGTGAAACGGCGCAGCATGTGGTCGAGCGTGATGAAGCTATCGGGGATAATCACCCGCTCGACCGACGAATGCGAGATATCGCGCTCATGCCACAGCGCGACGTTCTCGAGCGCCGCCATCGCGTTGGCACGCAGCAACCGAGCCAGCCCGGTCAGCTGCTCGCACCCGATCGGGTTCCGCTTGTGGGGCATCGCCGACGACCCCTTCTGCCCCGTGGCGAACCCCTCCTCGACCTCGCCGATCTCCGTCTTCTGGAGACCGCGCACCTCGAGTGCGAACTTCTCCAGCGACGCACCGGTGATCGCGATCGCACCGAGCAACTCGGCGTGACGGTCCCGCTGGATGACCTGGGAGGACACCGGCGCCGGTGCCAGCCCAAGCGCCGCGCAGACCCGTTCCTCGATCTCCGGCTCGAGATGCGCGTAAGTACCGACAGCGCCGGAGATCTTGCCCACACCGACGATGTCGCGGGCGCGCTCCATCCGCTGCCGAGCGCGGCACAGCTCCGTGTGCCACAGGGTGAGCTTCAACCCGAATGTCATCGGCTCGGCATGCACGCCATGGGTGCGCCCGACCATCGGCGTGTCGCGGTGCTCACGCGCGCGGTCGCGAATCGCCTCCAGCAACTCGGTGAGGTCGTCGAGAATCAGCCCACACGCCTCGCGCATCTGCAGAGCGAGGGCGGTGTCCAGCACATCCGACGACGTGAGCCCGAAGTGTAGCCAGCGTGCGGACGGACCCACACGCTCGGCGACCGCGGTCGTGAACGCGATCATGTCGTGCTGGGTGGTCTGCTCGATCTCGTCGACGCGCTCCGCGCGCACGCCGTCACACGCGGCTATGGCGCGGGCCGCCTCCGCGGGAATCAGCCCTGTGGCCGCCATCGCCTCGGCCGCGGCGACCTCGACACGCAGCCACGTGTCGTACTTGCGCTGGTCTTCCCAGATCCGGCCCATGTCGGGGTGCGTGTAGCGGGGGATCATGTTGCCTATTCGCCCTGTGTGTGCGTGTCGTTCAGCATCAGTCCTCTTCGCTCCCGAGACCCGAAGCCCAGATCTAAGGACCCGGGTGGAGGTTCAGAACGGCAACGCGACCTGCCGCCCTGCCGGGCCCGGACCACCAAGGTCGACCGACTCCGCCACCCGGTCCTGTCGCGAGACCACGACCCGCACGTCGTGACGACCGCGAGCCGCAAGCGCCTCTCGACACGTCATCTCGGCGATTTCCGGCACGTTGTTCACCCGACTCAGATGCGCGAGCACCAGACACCGAACCGAGCGCCCCAGGTCTTCCCGCACGAAGAGCGCCAGCGACTCGTTCGACAGATGGCCGCGCGCACCGCTGATCCGCGCCTTGGTCGACCGGGCATACGGCCCGACCTGCAACAGATCGGTCGCATGGTTCGACTCCATCACCAGCACGCGACAGTGCCGGAACCGCGCCCGCAGCAACGGGGTGACCACGCCGATGTCGGTGGCAAACCCGATGGCGCCGTCCGGGGTGTCGATCTGAAATGCCACCGTCGCCGCGGCGGCGTCGTGTGACACCTCGAACGGCGTGAACCGAAACCCGCAAATATCGGTCGGCGTGTCGCATTGGAGATCGCGCCACGCCGAGACGTTGGCGTTGCTCCAAACCGCGCGGGTCGCCGCTGTCGCGTGCACCGGGACCCCGTGGCGTCGGGAAAACAGCGCCGCGCCACGGGTGTGGTCGCCGTGCGCGTGCGTGATGACCACGGCCCCGATGCTCGCGGGAGACACCGCGATGCCGTCCAGCCGCCGAGCCACTTCTCGATAGCTCAGCCCCACATCGATCAGCACCCGCTGGTCGCCGCGCTGCAGCAGGGTGGCATTCCCCGCGCTCCCGCTGCCGAGTACCGTCAGACGGACTCCGATGACGTCCTCCACGAAGTTGGCGAAGCCCTCCCGCCTGCGCCAAGACTTCGGCGGGCAGGCCGGCTTCCTCCTGACTCCTGACTCCTGACTCCTGCCTTCTCGAGCATGTTCCCGTTACACCAGCCCGAGCTGGTCATCACTCAGGCCCAGCCGGTCAACCGGACCCAGCACGGTCGCCGCCAGCCCGCCCGGCGGAAACAGATCCCGTGCCACCCGCTGCACGTCGTCGCGGGTCACCCGCTCCACGCCCTGCAGCGTTTCGTCCAGCGTGAACTGCCGGCCGAAGTAGATCTCCTGGCGCGCCATGTGCGACATCCGACTCGACGTGCTCTCCAGGCCGAGAACCAGACTTCCTCTCAGATGATCCTTGGCCCGTTGCAGCTCCTCGGAGGCGATCGGTCGATCGCGCAGGTTCTGCAGCTCGGCGACCACAAGGTCGATGACCTCGCGCACCGCGTCGGTGTCGCAGCCGGCGTAGATCGTGACGGCACCGCCGTCGCGATAGGAGACCAACCCGCTGCTGACCGCATAGGCGAGCCCCCGCTTTTCGCGGATGTTCTGGAACAACCGGGAGCTCATCGAGCCGCCCAGCACGACATTCAATACGTAGCAGACGTAGCGGTCCTCATGCTGCTGCGGGTAGCCGCTCACCCCGAGACAGATGTGGCACTGTTCGAGCGGTTTGCTGCGCAGCGCGAGCCCCGGCATCGCCGTGGGCGCGCTCGTCTCCACCTGCTCGCCGTGCAACGGCAGGGCGCCGAATGTCTTGGCCACCAGGTCGCGGACCGCTGCATGGTCCACATGGCCCGCCACGGCAAGGACCAGGTTCTTGGCCGAGTAGACGCGACCGAAGTACTCGCACAGCGTGGCCCTGTCGAGATTGTCGACGGTCTCCGGAACCCCCAGAATCGGTCGGCCCAGCGGATGGCCGGACCAGAACTGCTGGGTAAACAGCTCGTGCACCAGATCGTCCGGCGTGTCCTCCACCATCTTGATCTCTTCGAGCACCACCTTCTTCTCGCGCGCGATGTCACCGGCGTCGAACGCCGGGTGGAGGAGCAGGTCGGCGAGCACGTCGACGGCGCGCGGGAGATGCTCGTCGAGCACCTTCACGTAGTAGCTGGCGCACTCCTTGGCGGTGAACGCATCGAGTTGCCCGCCGAGCGAGTCGATCTCCTGGGCGATGTCCTCAGCAGACCGGGTCGCCGTGCCCTTGAACAGCATGTGCTCGATGAAATGCGCAATGCCGGAGTGGGTGGCGCTCTCGTGGCGGGAACCACGGGTGAGCCAGGCGGCGAAGCTCACCGAGCGGACATCGGGCATCGACTCGGTCAGCAGACACAACCCGTTGTCGAACTGCTCGCGAACAATCATCCCGGTAAGCAGCCTGCCTGCCGCCCGCCGGCGTCTGCCAGCGGACATCTTTGTAACTGATTGTACAAAAAGGAATTACGTGACACCAGCAAGTGGAGAATGATACCACGTGACGCCGGTCCGCTTCAACCGCCGGGCGACATCCCGCTCGCGGGCGCGTGGTACTGTTACGTGATGGCCGCCAGCAAGACCGACATCGCCGAGCTCGAGCCGGCCGAGCTCGAGGCGGTCGTCTCGACACTCGGGGTCGAGCGGTTCCATGCCCGGCAGATGTATCGCTGGATCCACCGGCGCGGGCTGGAGCGCTTCAACGGGATGACCGACCTGTCTCGGCCGGTGCGCGAGCAGCTCGAGGCGGCGCTGGCGATCACGACGCCCGCGGTGACGGCACGGGAACAGTCGTCCGACGGCACACAGAAGTTCCTGTTGACCCTCGCCGACGGGCTGACCATCGAGTCGGTGTTCATCCCCGACACACCGGCCATGACGTTCTGCGTCTCGACCCAGGTCGGGTGCGCCATGCGATGCGGATTCTGTCTGACCGGTCAGATGGGGCTGGTGCGCAACCTGAGTGCCGGCGAGATCGCCGGACAGGTCCGGGTGCTCGCCCGCGAGCTCGAGTTGCAAGATCGGCGGTTCAACATTGTCCTCATGGGCATGGGCGAGCCGTTGCACAACTACGATGCAACGATGAAGGCGCTGCGGATCCTGGCGGCGCCCACGGGGCTGGCCCTCACCCCCAGACGGGTCACACTGTCGACGATCGGGATCCTCCCGGCGCTCGAGCGGCTGGCGCGCGAGCCCTGGCTGCCCAACCTGGCCATCTCGCTGCACGCGACGACCGACCGCTTGCGGCACCAGCTGATCCCCACCAGCCGGACGCAGCGGCTGGGGGACCTCGTCGCCGTCTGCCGCCGCTTTCCGGTGAAGCACCGCGACCGCATCACCTTCGAGTATGTGTTGCTTGCCGGCGTCAACGACAGCGAGGCCGACGCGGCACGGTTGGTGAGGCTGTTGCGTGGTCTGCGCGCCAAGGTGAATCTGATCCCGCTGAACGAGGCGCCCGGCATCCCGTTCTCGCGTCCGTCGGACCGACGCGTGGACCGGTTCGCGCGCAGCCTGGCGTCGGCCGGGGTGAGGGTCTCGGTCCGCAAGAGCCGCGGCCGGGATATCCGCGCAGCCTGCGGTCAGCTCATCGTCGAAGGCGGACCGCTCCGATCACCGGGGCAACGTGCCGCCGAGATACTGATCGGGTAGAGGCTCGAAGATACCCCCGACGGCTTCAGACGTCAGGCGCTCAGTTCGGCGTACCCGCACTGCCCCGGAGCCGTCCACCCTGATCCCTGACACACGTCACCCATGCCGCCTGCGCCGATCTTGGCGGTAACTTCTACGAGCCGAGTGTGGTACCGGGTTGCAGGGACATGGCTCAGGTGCCCGATCTCCGGTTAGTCCGTCGGTGGTGACGGTTTACAGTGGTGCGATGATCCTAACTGGTGCACCCGTTGCCCCCTTGAACTTGGTCGGGAGCATGATCAGCGTCGATTCAAAGATCCGACGCTCGGCCAACTCATCGAGCTTCACGTTCTCGATGATGTCTTGCCCGTGTACTTCTTTCCCAGCGAGATCTGTCCGCGCTTGCCAACCACCTTGATCTCAACGCGATCGACCGCAGGCTCAGCCATGTCTCTCATGCGATCATGCTGCCATGCGGTGGTGCAGATTGCGCGCGTGGCACAAGCTCGCCGGCCAGCGGTTCGGCGCAGCTGATTCGCACCCGCACACGCTCATTCCCGGCGCGACCGGGGGCAACCGACACCTTCAGGTAGTTGTCGGTCAGCACGACCGTGCCGCCCTCGAGCGTCAGCCCCGGCCGCACGGCCCCCACCTGAGCGGCACGGAATCGCCGGGACAGCTCGGTGCCGATCGCGCGCAACGCCCGCGCCCGGTCGCGCACCAGCGGGCCAGCCACCCGGTCGGACAGGCCTGAGGCCTCTGTCCCGGAGCGGGGGGAGTAGGGGAACACGTGCAGATAGGTGAGCGGGCTGCCGGACACATAGTCGCGTGTCCGGGCGGCATCCTCCGCCCGCTCGCCGGGAAACCCGGCGATCAGATCGGAGCCAATAGAGGCATGCGGGAGCCGGTCCCGGATGCGATCGACCACGCGGCGATACAGATCCAGACTGTAGGGACGCCGCATGCGCCGCAGCATCACGTCGCTGGCATGCTGAAGCGGCAGGTGGAAATGGGGCGCGAACCGGCCACTGCTCACAACCAGGTCCACGACCTCGGGCGGACAGTCCATCGGCTCGAGGGAGCTGATCCGGAACGTCACATCGGACGGATGCCGGTCCAGCGCACGCAGGAGCGTGATCAGCGAAGAAGGTGCGGCGTCTGTCTTGACGTCGCGCCCATACGACCCGAGGTGGACACCGGTCAGCACGACTTCCTGGAAGCCGCTGTCGGCGGCATGACTGACGGCGGCGAGCACGTGCGCCACGTCGAGACTGCGGCCCCGTCCACGGGTCGACGGGATGATGCAGTAGGCGCACGGCTCGTCGCACCCGGTCTGCACCCGGAGCATGAAGGCCACCCGACCGACGACACCGGGCGACACCAGCGCACCGCACGCGCCGGGCCC
>DQNS01000092.1 GCA_015659035.1 Acidobacteriota bacterium
CGGGACGTCCGGCGGAACCGGCGCCGGTCGCGTCGAGCGCGCGACAGGCTCTGGGTACCTGCAGGCGGGCGAGACGATCAGCGCCAGCATCGAGGGAATCGGCACGCTGACCCACAGGGTCATAGCCGAGGAGAGCGTTCCGGCCGACCTGTCCGGCGCCCAGTTGCCGCCCGTCGACAGCTATCGGCGACCGAGGTAGGACGCGCTCGCATCATGGCGCCGGCCGGTGACCGCTGGCCGGCGTCTACTCATCCCGCGCTCACGCTCACCTGTGTCGCAGATCGGCTGCGGGCCCTGCGGCCTGAAGGCCCTTGCTACGCCGGGCTTAGTCGGCCAGTCCGGCCGACGCCACCAGCAGCAACAGCGCCCGCTGCACCCCGACGTGGGCGTCGGTGGCGGCCCACCACTCGCCGCGCGAGTGCGTGCCTCCCCCGGTTCCGCCACGGCCAATGGTGACGGCTGGAATGCCGGCGGCGATCGGCAGGTTCGCGTCGGTCGAGGCCGCGCCCAGCTGCGGTTGCAACCCGAGAAACCTGGTCACCGCCAGCGCCCGCTGCACGAGCGGGGTGCCGGGGTCTACCGTCCCGGACGGGCGATCTCCGATCAGCTCGACATCGACCTCCAGCGGCTTGCCCCGGTCACGGGTGCGGTTCTGCTCATTCACCGCCCGCTCTACCGCGGCTCGCAGAACATCGTCCATACGCCCGAGCTGGTCCGGGTCGACCGACCGCATGTCGACCTCCGCCCAGCTCTCACCCGGTACGGCGTTGACCGACGTACCCCCACCGATCCGGCCGACGTTGTAGCTCGTCGGCGGTCCCCCGTTGACGACCTCGGCCGCCGCCTCGTCGAAGTAGAAGATGGCCCGGCCGAGAGTGTGCGCGGGGTTGGCGAGCCCGAAGTCCCCCCACGAGTGCCCGCCGGAACCGGTCAGGGTGACGCGATACCGGCGCGAGCCCAACGCCTGGTTGACCACCCGGCTGTCGCTCCCGCCATCGATCGCGATGAACTGGTCGACCCGAGGTCCGGCCGCGCGCAGGAGATGCCTGGTACCGCGCAGATCACCCAGCCCCTCTTCGCCCACACTCCCGACGAACAGAATGTCGGCCACGGTGCGTACGTCCGCCCGCGCGAGTGCGCGGGCGACGTTGAGCAGCAGGATGAGGCCCCGCGTGTTGTCCCCGATGCCGGGCGCGTAGAGCCGGTCTCCGTCGCGACGGACCGTGACATCCGTGCCCGGCGGAAACACCGTGTCCAGATGCGCCACGATCGCCACCGTCTCGCCATCTCCGGAGCCCGGTCTCCGGGCGAGCACGTTCCCCACCTCGTCCACGGCCACGTCGTCGAGTCCGGCCCCAGCAAGCAGCTCGACATATCGCGCGGCGCGTGCCGCCTCCTCGAACGGCGGTGCCGGGATCTCGGTCAGCACGATGAGCTCCCGTTCAACCCCGGTCTCGAGCTCGCGCACGATCGCGAGCGCGCGACGGATCTCGGGCCGCGCGACGATGACGCGAACCTCGGCATCGGCCTCGAGGGCGACCTGCCGTGACACGGGTGCGACAGATTGGGTCAGGGGTGCGGCGGACGCACACACCAGCAAGGCAAGCGTAGCCGCTGGACTCTTCATGGGTGCGCCCTTAGGGCGATGCCGGTGCCCGCGTCCCCGGCGGCGGAAGACGACAAAGATTTACTTCGAACCGCTCTCGGCGGTGGTCTCGCGCTCCTCGGCCCGGTGGCCGGCGAGTATGCCCTCCATGCCGATGTTCCCCTCGTGGCACGCGTACTCGAAGATCGCGTCGTCAGAGCCCATCAGCGGGATCATCACCGTCCAGGGTCGCGTCCACGTCGTCGGGTCTGTGATCGTGACCTCGTAGTCGAGCGTCCTCGGACCGACCCGGGTCAACCGCTCGACCATGTGCAGGTTGTCGGAGGCGCCACGGAACCTGGCCTGAGACGAGTAGTTGGTCGTCTCGATGACCAGCGTGTCGCCGTCCCAGTGTCCTCGGGAGTCCCCGTGCAACTGGCGCACACGGTCGGCAAGATGCGGCTGACCGTCGATCGGGATGACCCGCGCGTCGTGGATCATCTCGTTCAGGAAGACCACGTGGTCGGCGCTCTGGAATACCTGATAGTAGCTGTTGTAGCCGGCGCCCAGTCGCGGCACGCCGTAGCTGACACAACGTTCCTGCAGCGGCCGGTCGGTGTATGTGTCGGCCGGGTGCTCGTCCCGACGGGCGACCCCGTGACGCCGCCGCTCCTGCGCCTCCGGGGTCAGGTCCGGAATTCGCCCAGCGGGCGGGTCGATCACCAGCGAGGTCCGGTTGTCGAAGTCCCGCTCGGCGATCCAGAACTGGTTGTAGTTGCCGGTCGTCGGATCGTATGACGTGGCCTCGATGCCGGCGATCGCCGCCAGCACCAGCTGGTCTCCGAAAAGTGCGTCGCCGTCGCCGACCGCGGCGTTCGACGCCACGAGCAACGCGGCCAACTCCTCGTCGGTCAGCCGCTCTTTGTCGGCCCAGACCTCGGGACGCTCGAGCGGCGTGGCACTGTTGTTGGCCCAGACCCCCCCCAGGTCGGGATGCCCGTCCGGAGTCCTGGGCAGCGTCCAGCCGTCGTCGGCGGACTGACCGGCAACCGACGCCGGCACCAGCAACCCGGTCGCGACGAGAACGACCACCACCGACAGCAACATGCGGAATCTTGGACCCATCTCTGATCTCCTCGCTCACACTGCCCAGGGCACGGCAGTCCCCTGCGCCGGCGACGCCCAGGTCGATTGTAGCCAGCTAGCGCGGCGGACGCCACTGCTACGACGGCAGCTTGAACGCTCTATATTCGCCCGAGTAGACCCCCCCCGCTGATGGCGACGACGATGTACTGCGCCCCACCGACCATATAGGTCATCGGCGAACCGCTCTGCTGCGCCGGCATGTAGACGGCGCCGACCTCAGCGCCGGTCGCCTTCGAGTAATGATGCTGGGCGAGATTGCCGTGATAGACAGGCCACTCGCCGTTCTCGGTACCGCCGGACGGTGACTGCGCCGCCAGACCTGCCGGCATCGCCCAGACAGCAAGGGCCAGCGCCACGACCGCCCCCCGGTAGCTGGCTGTGTTCGCCATCGACGCCCTCCTACTGGCGGTGCTCAGCCAGATACGCTCCCGACGCCGCCTCGTCCATGAGCGGCACCACCTTGTCTGGGTCGATGCGCACCATCAGATAGGTGATGTGGTCGTCGATCTTCGTGAACTGATGTCCGGTGCCGGCCGGGATGATGAACACGTCGCCCGCCTTCAGCTCGTAGGTCTGGGGGTTGCGCATGTCGGCCGAGTTGTTGCCGGGGCCGTTGAGAAACTGGACGGCACGGTTGTCGGGCGGTCGGCGGCGTCGCCCCACGAGATCCGGGCCGGTCCGATTCGTGCCGGCACCGCTCAGCACGACATAGACCTCGGTGACCAGATCGTGCGACGCAACCGAATTGGGTCGTGGCTCGTCCAGTGCACCCCGATGCGCGACGGCGATCTGCACGTTGCTCCTGCCGATGTCGATCGACCGGACCTGCTGGTCGGTGATGCGGTCTGCCCGCCCCACCTCGACATAGCGCTCGATCTCGGCGCCCGACACGTGGGTGGCCGGACACATCTCGCACGATGGCTCGACATCCTGGGCCGACACCCGACCGAGCAGGAACGCCCCGACGATGACGCTGAGGGCGACGACGCCCAACGTGATTTTCCGCATGTGAGTCCCCTCCAGAGATTCCATGATCGTCAGAGTCTACGTCACGCCCGCCCTGCTTACCCAAACAAGCGTTTGACAGCGCGTCGTCTAGACACCAGACTAGGGGTCTGTACTGGGGTGCATGTAGCGGCGGGGAGATCACATGACCGACACGCAACAGCTGGGATCGGCCGGACGACTCCTGCTCTGGGTCCTGGGCACCGCTCTCTTCCTCTCCATCGCCATCCTGCCCTACTACATGTACTTCCAGTTCGCGGCCGAATCCACCACGCGCATGACCGTGGCGGCGACCGCTGCGGTCATCCTCCTGCTGTTGTGGCTCGCCACGGCGTACGGCCCACTGAAGACACGACAGTAGTGTCCCGCCGAACGATTGCGCGCTGGCTGGCGATCATCCTCCTGCTCGCCGGCACCGTGCTGGTGTGGCGCATCGTGGCGTGGCATCCGCTGTCGGTCCCCGACACCGCCGTGACTGATCGGTTCGTCCGGGTCTCCGGGGTGGCCCACATCCATACGACCCATTCGGATGGCGGTGGCACGGTCGCGGACATCGAGTCGGCCGCCGCCGCTGCCGGGCTCGACTTTGTCATCGTCACCGACCACAACAGTCTCGCAGCCAAGCCCCGGGAGGGCTACGGCGACACCGGCGTCCTGACCATCGTCGGCACGGAGATCTCGAACCACGAGGGCCATCTGCTGGCGGTCGGCCTGCCGGCCCCGACCTACCGCTTTTCGGGCGACGGCCTCGACACCCTGCGCGACCTCGACGATCTGGGCAGCCTATCCTTCGCGGCCCATCCGGAGAGCCCACGGGAGGACCTGCGATGGACGGGGTGGAGCCTTCCGGGTGACTGGGGCATCGAGATCCTGAACGGCGACTCGCAGTGGCGCGCGGCCGGATGGACCAGCCTCCTCGGCACAGCGTTGCTCTATCCACTGAACAGCGACTACAGCCTTCTTCGCCTGCTGCGCCGCCCGGCTGCGCTGTCCCGCTGGGACGATCTGCTGGCACGTCGGCACGTGCCCGCCATCGCCGGCGCCGATGCCCACGGCACGCTGCGGCCGGCGGCGGCGACACTTCCGTTGCCCACCTACGAAGCGGTGTTCCGGATTGCCCAGAACTACGTGCTGCTCGAGCAACCGTTGAGCGGCAATGCCCCGGCCGACACCGCGGCCATCCTCGCGGCCCTCGCTCGCGGCCGCGCGTATATCGGTGTGGGCGCGCTCGCACCGGCCGACCGGTTCTTCTTTCTGGCCGAGCGAGATGGCAGCCGCTGGACAATGGGCGACACCGTCGCGTCGGGAGGTCCGGTGCAGCTACAGGCCGGCGGCGCACGTCCCGCGAACGCCCGGATCACGCTGTATCGAAACGGGGTAACGGTCGCGACGGCGGACGGACCGCTGGATACGCGGGTCACCGAGCCGGGTGTCTATCGCGTCGAGGTGCAGGTGCCCGGATGGGACGTTCCCTGGGTCGTCTCCAATCCGATCTATGTGCTAACGGAGCCGGAACGGGCACGACGCGCGCGGGCGGCCGAGCTACCCGCACCGGTCGTCGCGGAGGCGGCGGCCATCCTCGACCCGTTTGACCGTGACTCGACGTTCGTCGCCACCGCCGACGACTCAACGAGACAGGACGTGCAATTCATCGATCCGGACGGCGGCCCGGACGGCTCCTCGGTGGCGCGGATCGCCTTCCGGCTTGGCGAGCCCAGCACCGAGCATCCGTCGCCGTTCGCGTCCCTTGCCAGCTACCAGTCGCGGGACCTGGCCGGTCGAAACGGGCTGGTCTTCTCTCTCAGAAGCGACGACACCTATCGATTCTGGGTCCAGGTGCGCGACCGGAACCCGGAGACGCTCGAGGGCACCGAGTCCTGGTTCGCCTCGGTCAAGACCGGCAACGCCTGGCGCACGGTGACCCTGCCGTTCACCCGGCTGCGCAGCGATGATCCGCACACCGACGGGACGCTCGACCTTGCCGACATCGAGGCGATCGTCTTCCTCGTCGACATCGGCGCGGTGCCGCCCGGCACCGAGGGCGTCATCTGGATCGACGATCTTGGCGTGTACTGATGCGGACGACCGGGCCGTGGCGAGAGGGCCCAACGACGTGATGAGCATCCACAGGCGACCCTGCAGGGCCCCGTGCGACAGCGAATGCGGGGCGGCCCGGCGCCACGTCACAGGCCCGTGATCGTGTCGCCCTCGCGGGCCTCACCCTCCACGACGCGGCAGATCGCCGACTGCGACAGCACGCGGGTCACCTCGAGCACGCCGACCGTGTCGGTAATCCGGTCCAGCACGGTGTCGTTCGCGTCTCGGATTTCATCCACCACCCGGACGACCTCGAAGCGCTGCCCCACCTGCACCCCGTAGTTCTCTCCCTGGTCTGGGGGACGTTGATCCTCTTCGGTGCGGACGGGCTGTACGCGCAGCGGGCGCGCCCGATGTCCTCGTCCGAAGCGTGAGGCGGCTAGCGTCCTACGATCGTCGCCTCCACGAGCTGCGCGATCGCCGCCAGTGTCGTCTGCGCCGCGTTCAGACCGAGCCGGAAGTCGTCGTCGGTGAAGGTGCTGTACAGGTCTGTCGGCTGGTGCCAGTGGGGGTCCCATCCGGCGCCGACGTGCATGCCCCGTTCGTTCTCCCGCAGGCTGATCGACGGCACGATGTTCATGAACGGCGTCGAATCGGTGTTGGTCATGTGCGGGCCGACCATGGCGGGATAGTCGGTCGCGTAGGCGTCGCTCGCTGCCTTGAAGACGAATGCCAGGTCCCGGGACTCGTCGGCCAAGTCGGAGCTCGACTGGAACTCGATGTTCACGTCGGCCTCCCGGCGCTGGTCACGGCTGACGACGCCATCCGGGCCCGGCGCTCCATGGTCGAACAGCATCATGTCGTGCTGGATCATCCCGAGCCATCGTGGCTCCGGGTAGCGGCCGGACCCGGGCGGGCTTTCGAGGCCCTGTCGCTCCCGGCGCTGCTCCACGTACGCGCTGCTCCCGTTGAGCCCCGTCTCTTCGTTGTTCCACAACGCGAAGCGGATCGACCGGGCGGTCTGCACATCCGGCGCGTTGAAGATGCGGGCCAGCTCCATGACGAGGGCGGTGCCGGACCCGTCGTCGTTGGCGGCTTCACCGAAGCCGTGACCATCCATGTGCGCCCCGATGATGTACATCTCGTCGGGGTTGGTCGTCCCGACCTTCGTGCAGAAAACCTCGGTCCGCTCTCCGTTCGTCGGCTCCTCGCTGTTGAGGGCGCGCAGCGCCTCGTCGAGCTGGGCCATCGGGTCGCGCACGACGCCGGTGCGTCGACGATAGCCGAATATGGAGCTGCCACCTGGTCCGTTCCCGTTGCGGCCGATGCGCCCACCGGTCGGCGTGGGTTCTGTGGGATTCAACGGTGGACCGGTCCCGCGGCCACGGCGGCCACCACCGCCCGTACGCGGTTGTGGGTCGTAGTTGTAGGTGATCCGCTCGGTGGAGGTGCACCCCACCGCCTGAAGCTGCGCCTCGATCCAGTCGACCGCATCGCGGTTACGCGTGGTCCCCTGACGCCGGTCGCCGAACCGCGTGAGACCTTTGAGGGTGGCCTTGTATTGCTCGAGCTGTAGCCGGCTGACAAGCGTGCGGACCGGGTCGTCCGCGTCCGCGCTCTGCTGCCCGGCGGCGGCGCGTCCGAGACCCAGACCGACGAGCAGCGCCAGCCCGGCGGCCGCAATGATGACGTTCGATCGCATGGATGCTCCTCCCGGATGGTCCGGCGGATAGGCGGCCAGCGGCTGTCGGAATCTCAGAACCGTTACGCGATGCCGGCCCCCAGGACCCCGACATACACCGAATACAGCGACTGACTGGCCGTCATGAAGAGGCGGTTTCGTCTGGTCCCACCGAAGCAGACATTGGCGCAGCGCTCGGGGAGGCGAATGGCCCCGATGGTGTCACCGTCGGGTGCGACGATCAGTACCCCTTCTCCCGCCCCCGCCCAGACGTTCCCGTCGACATCACACCGGACACCGTCGGCAGCGACCGGCGTGTCGGTGCCCGGGGCGCGAAGCGCAGCGTGGCGGCGACCGTTTCTCAGGCTGGTCCCGTCGACGTCCCAGACCCGGATCTCTCGTCCCCTCCCCGTGTCGGCGACGTACAGCTTCGTGTAATCGGGAGAGAAGCAGAGCCCGTTGGGACCGCCTGGCTCGTCGCTGACCAGCGCCACCTGGCCACTCTGCGGGTCAACCCGGTAGACTGCCGGTGGTGTCTCCGAGTCTGCGCGGAACCCCTCGTAGTCGCCCCGAATCCCGTACGGCGGGTCGGTGAACCAGATGCTGCCGTCAGGGTGCACAACGGCGTCGTTGGGTGAGTTCAGCCGCTTCCCATCGAACCGGTCGGCGATGACCGTCACGTCGCCGTTCTGCTCGTAGCGCGCGACCCGTCTGCCGCCATGCTCACAGGAGATCTGGCGTCCCTCGTGATCGAACGTGTTGCCGTTGCTGTGACCCGAGGGGCTCCGAAACACCGTGACCCGCCCATCGTCCTGGATCCACCGGAGCTGGACGTTGTTCGGGATGTCGCTCCAGACGAGATAGCGTCCAACGCCGTTCCACGCAGGCCCCTCGGCCCACAGCGTCCCGATATGCAGCCGCTTGATCGGCGTGTTGAACAGGACGTATCGCCGAAACCGGGGATCCAGGGCGATGATGTCGCGGTCGGGATACGTGACCGGGTCCTGCCCCGACCAGTCTCGCGGCTCGTAGGGCGGAATCTGAGGAGCTTGCTGGCGCGCCCAGACCGGTGCTGCAACGCTTCCCGCAATGGCCGCGCCCAGAAAGGCACGCCGCGTCCAGGCCGAGGTTCCCCCGACACGCTGGTCGCGCTGGTCATGCTGGTCATGGTCATGAACCATGGGTCGCTCCTTCCCTGATCCCCGATCCGCGTCCCCTCAGACCGACCCCGTCCGGGGGCCGCACCCGAGGCTGCGTGGCGATTATACGGGTGGCGTGTGGGATGATCGAGGAAGCCGACCACCGAATGCTCCGACCGCAGGCGCTCCAACCGCA
>DQNS01000132.1 GCA_015659035.1 Acidobacteriota bacterium
CATCTGGTCGACGTCTCGCCGCTCTCGACCCTCGGCGCCCTCTGCATGGCCGCCGCCCACCCCAGCGTGGACAGCCGCGCCCTCTTCAACAAGTTGATGGTCTGGGGCCTGTCGATGACGGTCGTCGGCGGAGCGGTCTGCTATCTGCTGTTCACCGTGCTCAGGATCGGGCTGGGGTAGGTTGTCCTGGCGAGACAGGGTGAGGTAGCAAGGATGCAGGACCGGTGCGTGCCTACCCGGTCGAGCCGGATCGGGCGACCCTCCCCGCGTCAAGCACCACCACCCAGTCGGCCATTGCACGCACCTCCGCCTCGGCGTGCGACACATACAGCATCGGTATCGCCAGTTCGTCCCGGATCCGCTCGAGATACGGCAGGATGCGCTCGCGCAGCCCGCGGTCGAGGGCGGCGAGCGGCTCGTCGAGGAGCAGCAACGCGGGCGAGACCATCAGCGCCCGCGCCAGCGCCACGCGCTGGCGTTCACCACCCGACAGCGCCGTCACATCACGGTCGAGGATCGGGACGAGCTCGAGCATCCCGACGACCTGGTCGAGCCGCGGCCCGCCCCCGGCGTCGGCGCCATAGAGAATGTTGCGGCGGACGTTCATGTGGGGGAACAGCGCCAGATCCTGCGGGACGTAGCCGACGCGCCGTTCGTGCGCCGGACGGTCGACGCCGGCGCTCGAATCGAAGAGCGTTCGCGTGCCGATCCGGATCACACCGTGCTCGGGGGTCCGCAAGCCGGCGATCGACTCGAGCACGGTCGTCTTGCCGGCGCCAGACGGCCCGAAGAGCGCGACGACCCGGGCGTCGATGTGTTCGTGGATCTCGAGCGTGAATGTGCCCTGGCGGAGGGAGAAGTCGAGGGTGATCCTTCGATAGGTCCGCTCTGTGCTCTGCTCGGGATGAAGGGGCGACGTGTGGTGTTTCATCTCTAAGCGGCCCTACAGGGCCTTGCTACGGCTCAGGATGAGCGGACTCGGCTCGTCGCGAGGCGGTTCGAGAGCAGCAGGGCGCCGAATGCGATCGTCGCCGACACCGCCAGCATCGCCGTGGCCGCCGCGTCCTGGCCGGTCTCCGTGTAGGAGTAGATCGCCACAGCAATGGTGCGGGTGCTCGGCAGCGCGCCCGCCAGCAAGATCGTGGCGCCGAACTCGCCAAGCGCCCGCGAGAACCCGAGCAGCGCCCCGGCGAGCACGCCACGCCGGGCCAGCGGCAGACTGACGGTGAAGAACACGCGCGCCGGACCGGCGCCCAGCGTGGCGGCGATCTGCTCGTAGCGCCGGTCGACCTGGTCGAACCCGGCCCGCGCCACGCGGACGAGCAGCGGGAGGCCCATCACCGCCATCGCCACGACCACCGCCCGCCAGGTGAACATGACCTCGATGCCGAACCGCTCGAGCCACGCCCCGATCGGGCCGTGTGGGCCGAGCAGTCTCATCAGGATTAACCCGGTGGCGACCGGCGGCAGCACGAGCGGCAGCGACACGACCGTCTCGAGCACCACACGGCCCGGAAACCGCCGGCGCGCCAGCAGCCAGGCCACAGCCACCCCCGGAGGCAGCATGACCAGGGTCGCCAGCGCGGCCATGGCGACGGTGAACGAGGCAATGGAGAGGATGCTGTTCATCAGCTGGAAAATGTCTAGCCGCAGGTTTTCCTGCAGATCCCTTGGCCCTCACCCCAGCTCTCTCCCGGAGGGAGAGGGAGCAGCAGGAGCACTCTCTCCGGCAACCTGCGAGACCCGCGGATGGCCGCGCTCACCGCGCCTCCAGGACGATGAAACCGGCCTGCTCGAAGACGATGCGGGCGGCGGGGCCCTGCAAATACGCGAGCAGCCGTTCGGCTGCCTCCGGGTTCCTCGCCTGTGTCGTCACCGCCGCCGGGTAGGCGATTGCGGGACCCTCCGCGGCCGGGACTTCGAAGACCACCCTGACGCCGGCCGACGACATGGCATCGGTGTGGTAGACGATGCCAGCGTCCACCGCGCCCGTCTCGACGGTCGCCAGCGCCGCGCGGGCGCTGCGTACCGGCACTATCCGGTCCCGCAGCGCATCCCAGAGACCGGCCGACTCCAGATACGCGTGCGCGTACACCCCGACCGGGACACCGTCCGGGTCCCCGATGGCGATCCGCCCGAACATCGGCTCGAGCAACGCAGCCGGCGAGGTCAGACTCGCTGTGACATCCGCCGGCACAACAATGACGAGCTGGTTCGAGAGCAGGTCAACCCGGGTCTGGGTTCTGATCAATCCCTCGTCGGCCACACGATCCATCTGGAACAGGTCGGCACTGATGAGAAGGTCGACCGGCGCCCCTGCGATGATCTGTGCCGCCAGGACGGTCGAGGCGGACAGGTTCAACTCGACTCGGGTCCCGGTGTCACGCTCAAAGGCGGCGGTCAGCGTCTCGAGGACGCCGGTCAGACTGACCGCCGCTGAGACGAGCAACGGCCGATCACGCCGCGCTGGCCGGCCCTGCTCCCCTGGCGGCGCGCAGGCCGTCAGCGACAGCGACAGGCATACTGTTATCAGTCGCGCCATGGACGATCCAATTTAGTATGATTACAGTTGATTTAGCAAACGATTTAGTACGTTTATGTCCAAAGAAGTCAGAAATCAGAAGGTAGAAGTGAGAAGAAGCAGGAGGGCTGCGCCGGCATCCCTTCCAACCGGTCATCAGCACCGCCATGGAGCGACGACATGCCTTTTCTGACTGTGCGACAAGCGGCGGAGCGGCTCGGCGTTGGCTACTCAACGCTGAAGCAGTGGATCTACAAGGGCAGCGTGCGGACGACCCGCACCGAGGGCGGGCATCATCGCATCGCGGAGACCGAGGTGGAGCGGTTGCTCGCGAAGGAAGGGCGCGCGCCGGCGGCCCGCGCACCCAGGCGAGCCGGCGGCGGCGTCCTGATGGTCGTCAGCGGACGCAACCGCTTGCGCGGGATTGTCGACGAGGTCCGGCGCGACGGTCTTATTGCGCAGGTGCGGCTGCGGATCGGCGACCAACGGCTGACGGCGGTGATTACCCGGGACGCGCTCGACGAGCTGCAACTCAAGCGCGGAGACGAGGCCACGGCGCTGATCAAAGCGACCGAGGTGATGATTGCCCGGGAGGCTCCAAGGAGTCAGGAGGCAGGAGTCAGGAGGCAGGAGAAGTCCTGAGGCCGCCGGTACCCGGCGGCAGCACCCAGAAGCGGACTATCCCGTCACACTCGACCAAGGGTAGGTCAATAGCTGCAGGCGAAGCCCTCCGGCTTCCTCCTGTCTCCTCCGTGATCACCGTGTAAACGTCGCGGGCAGGGTCGACTGCAACTGCAGCCCCCAGTGGCCGTTCTGGTTGGTGATGACATACAGCCCCGGGGCGGTCGTGTAGGGGGTGCCGTCCGCGCTGTACCGGCTGAACACGATCCGGAAGTGCACCTTGTCCGCCGAGACGTGCACTGCCTCGGCCAGGTCCAACGTCGAGTGGTCCCAGCCCGACTGTCTCAGCACTTCGAAATCGGTGGCGATCTC
This sequence comes from Acidobacteriota bacterium, assembly GCA_015659035.1. Classification (GTDB taxonomy): domain Bacteria; phylum Acidobacteriota; class Vicinamibacteria; order Vicinamibacterales; family UBA8438; genus NP936. The sequence goes on from DQNS01000132.1 coordinate 3,515, forward strand.
CTCGGGCGTCTCCCGCACGACGACCTGGCCGTTCTGTCCCAGGCTCAGCCGTGGAAAGTTGCTGATCGCAGCCACGGCGTCGTTATCGGCCGCGTTCCAGGCCCGGAAATACTCGTCGAGCGCCGCCCGGGCCTCCGCCACGTGCTGCCGGTCCGCATCCTGCGCTCGCACCGTCCCGCCGACCCAGATAACGAGCGCGACTGCCAGACAGCCGATCGCGGCGGTGAGGGGAACACGACCCACCTGTTCGACGTCATTGTGTGCAAAGATGCCGGAGTGCATGGGCACCCTCCTTTGTGTGTCCTACGCGCGTCATGTCCTCAGTGTAGATCGAAGTGAGTTCGCCTGGAAGGCGAGGCTGAGGCCGCCACCTTTAGGTGGTGGTCGTTCACGCTGGCAAGTTTTGAAGCCCCCGTCTTGAGACGGGGGAGAGGGACTGCGAGCCGGAGGTGAGTTAATGGGTAGAAGCGTTTTCATCATGCTGGTGCTGGCCGTGTTCCTCGGCGCCGGCGCCGATCACGCCGCGGGGCAGACGCCGTCGGCCGACGGCGCGCAGGTCTACACGATGAACTGCGCGCGGTGTCACGACGACACCCTGCCACGCATGCCGACACGCGATGCCCTGCGGGAACGATCGGCGCGCCAGATTCAGACCGCCATGACCGGCGGGGTGATGCGTCAGTTCGGCAGCGCGCTCAGCGCCGCCGAGCGCCGCGCGGTTGCCGAATTCCTGTCCGACGAACCAGCCGGCACGCTGGACTCGCCGCTACCCACGATGCCGGACACCGCCTATTGCGACGCGGGTTCCCGGACGACTGTCGATCTCTCGGCCCCGGCGTGGAACGGGTGGGGTGTCGACCTCAACAATCGGCGGTTTCAGCCGGCCGAAGCGGCTGGGATGACGGCTGACACCGTGCGCCAGCTGCGTCTCCAATGGGTGTTCGGATTCCCCGACGTGTCGGATTCCGGCTCGCAGCCGACAGTGGTCGCGGGTCGCGTGCTGGTCGGGACACGCAACGGCCTGGTCTATGCGCTGGACGCCGCCACCGGGTGTGTCCACTGGGTTCATGAGGCGCCGGCCGAGATCCGGTCTGCAATCTCGGTCGGTCCGGCGGAGGGGGGCGGCTTCACCGCCTACTTCGGCGACGCCTTCGCCGCGGTGCACGCGGTGGACCTGCTGACCGGCGAGCTGCGCTGGACGACCACGATTGAGGACCATCCGGCCTCCCGAATCACCGGAGCGCCGGCGCTGCACGATGGGCGTCTGTATGTACCGGTCGCCTCGCTGGAGGAACTGTCGGCCGCCGACCCGCGATACGAGTGCTGCACGTTCCGGGGCAGCGTCGTGGCCCTGGACGCGGCCACCGGGGAGCGCATCTGGAAGACCTACGTCATCAGGGAGTCGCCACAGCCGACCAGAACCAACAGCGCGGGTACGCAGAACCACGGCCCTTCCGGCGCCGGGGTCTGGTCGGCGCCGACACTCGACCCGGCCCGCAACCTGCTCTACGTCGCCACCGGCGATGCCTACTCCGACCCGGCCGCTCCCGAGAGCGACGCGATCATGGCGCTGGCGATGGACACGGGCGCCATCCGGTGGGTCACGCAGACCACGCCGGGCGACGCGTTCACCATCGCCTGCATGTCGGGCAGTCCCTTGTTCGGCGCGCTTACCGGCGGTACAACCCCCGATGCACCCATCCTGCGCGCCAACTGTCCGGAGTCGGAGGGGCCGGACCACGACTACGGCAGCTCGCCGGTGCTGATCACCGGCCCCGATGGCGAGGACCTGCTGCTGGGCGGACAGAAATCAGGCGTGATGTATGGGCTTCGCCCAACGAACGGTGAGATCGTGTGGGAGACCCGTGTATCGGACGGCGGTCTGCTCGGCGGGATCGAGTGGGGGTTTGCCACCGATGGAGATCAGGTCTATGTGTCGATCTCCGACATGATGGAGAAAGCACCCGGAGAGGCCGGCGGCGTGACGGCGCTGCAGGTCCGGGACGGCGAGCTGGTCTGGCACGCGCCACCCGTGCAGGACACCTGCGGCGGCCGACAAGGCTGTCACACGGCACAGCCGGCGGCGGTGTCGCTTATCCCCGGCGTGGCGTTCGCCGGCAGCCTCGACGGCCATCTGCGTGCCTACGCGACCGACACCGGGCGGATCATCTGGGACTTCGACACCGCCCGTGACTTCGAGACCGTGAACGGCGTTGAGGCCCACGGCGGCGCGCTCAACGGTCCCGGTCCTACCATCGTCGACGGCATGCTCTACGTGGTCTCGGGCTACGGCAGTTTCGGTATGTCGGGAAACGTGTTGCTGGCCTTCACGGTGGAGGAGTAAGAGAGAGGTCACCCAAAGAATTCAGAAGTCAGAAGGCAGAAGGGAATCGGTGGGCTACGCCGCCTCAGACAGAGAAAAAGTGCCGAGCGTCCCGTCGCCGTCGTGATAGCATGACGTCTTACTGCGTGTCCTATTTTGCAGGGTAGTCCTGCCTCATGAAGGAGCTGACCATGTCGCTTCGAAAACTGTTTTCGCTGTGCGCGCTCGTGGCCCTGTGCGCGTTCTTCCTGACGCCGCAGCCGGCGGTGTCGGCGGCCGAGGGCCCCACGCTGATGTCCGGCGGTCCACTGACCTTCGGCCCCGACAACGTCCTGTTCATCGCGGACAACACCGGCGCGAAGATCGTGGCGCTCGAGCTGGGTGACCGGGTGTCGAGCGGCACCTCCGGCACCAAGGACGTACCCGGCATCGATCAGAAGATTGCCGCGCTGCTCGGCACAGACGCCCGCGAGATTCAGATTAACGACCTGGCGGTCAGCCCGACCTCGAGCAACGCCTTCATCTCGGTGTCGCGCGGGCGCGGCGCCAACGCGACGCCGGTCCTGCTTCGCGTCGACGGCGCTGGCAAGATCGACGTGATCTCACTCGCCGACGTCACCTACACGACCGCCTCGCTCCCGAACCCGCCGGACGCCAACCCGGGGGCGCGCCGCAACCCGCGCGCCTCCTCGATCACCGACATGGCGTATGTCGACGGCCAGCTGTTCATCGCGGGTCTGTCGAACGAGGAGTTCTCGTCGAAGCTACGGTCGGTCGCCTACCCGTTCAGCACGGTCAGCGAGGGCACCAGCGTCGAGATCTGGCACGCGGCGCACGGAGCGTTCGAGACCCGGTCCCCGGTCTACACCTTCGTGCCCTATAAGATCGGCGGCGAGCAGAACCTGATCGCCGGCTATCTCTGCACCCCGCTGGTGAAGTTCCCGATCGACAACCTGCAGCCGGGCGCCAAGGTCATGGGCACCACCATCGCCGAGCTCGGCAACCGGAATCGCCCGCTCGACATGATCGTGTATCAGAAGGACGGCAAGGACTACCTGCTGATGTCGAACACGAGCCGCGGCGTCATGAAGATCCCGACCGAGCACTTCGGGCACCAGGCGGGTCTGACCGAACCGGTCCCCGACGGGAACCAGGCTGGGATCAGCTACGAGACGATCGCGCAAATGACCGGTGTGGAGCAGCTGGACCTGCTGGACGACGACCACGTGATCGTCATCGCACGGAACGAGGCCGGTCAGGCCAACCTCGAAGCGGTGATGCTGCCCTAGTAAACGGTTGAAACGCGCTCCGGTTTCTCCCTCTCCCCCTGGGAGAGGGTCGGGGTGAGGGCCACGGGCGCTCACTGTAGCGACCGGAGCCTTGCACTTCATGCGACCCTCATCCTCCGGTGTGACGCGGGCGTGCACGCGCCCGCGTCACACCGGGCCACGTACCCTCCCCTTCCCGCTTGGACCACTGCCGGCGCTGCTTTCCGCGCTGCTCGTGGTGACCGCTGCCTGCTCCGGCCTCGGCGGGCCGGACACCGGCGCGCCAGCGGTCGAGATCCGGATCCAAACCCCGGCTGACGGTCCAGACGGGGCCAGCATCGAGGTCGCTGGCCTCACAGCCGAGGATCTGGCGGCGCTTCGAGCCGGGGGGCTATCCGACGACGAATGGGCCGAGCTGCTTCGGGTGACCGTCGTCCCCGAAGACAGGGACGACCGCGAAGACCAGGCTGACGGCCTCGAGATGCCGCCGGTCCTCGGGTCGTATGCGATCGGCGACGACGGGGTGCTGCGGTTCAACCCGATGTTTCCGTTCGACCCGGGTCGTCCGTACTCGGTGCGCTTCGACCCGACCCACCTCCCGGGGCGGGAGTCGGCCGCGATCGATCCGATGGTCGCGGTGGTGGCGCTGCCGAAACCGGATGTGGAGCCGACGACCGTCGTCGACCGGATCTTCCCCAGCGGCGACCGTCTTCCCGAGAACCAGCTCAAGCTCTACCTGCACTTCTCGGCGCCCATGAGCAATGTGGACGGGCTCGAGTATCTCAGTCTGCGCGATGCTCGGGGACGCGCGGTCGAGGAGCCGTTTCTTCCGCTGGGTACCGAATTCTGGGACCGAGACCACCTGCGGTACACGGTGTTCTTCGACCCGGGTCGCGTCAAGCAGGGGCTCGAGCTGAACGAGCGGCTGGGTCGGCCGCTGCTGGAGGGGGAGACGTATACGCTCGTCGTCGACCCGACCTGGCCCGATGCGGAGGGCAATCCGCTGCAGGCGCCGTTCGAGAAGCGGTTCACCGTGGGACCGGCCGACACGACCCCACTGGACACCGCCACCTGGCGTCTGCGGGTGCCGGCAAGTGGCTCGACCCAGCGTCTCGTCGTTTCGATACCCGAGCCGCTCGACCACGCGCTGATGCGCCGTGCGATCGGCGTCGAGGACGAGGCGGGGCGTTATGTCAACGGCGAGGTGGAGATCGGAAACTGGGAGACCCGCTGGTCACTGACCCCGTCCCAGCCGTGGGCCGCCGGCGCATACTCCCTGGTCGCGTCGTCGATCCTGGAAGACCTCGCCGGCAACAAGATCGGCACAGCGTTCGAGATCGACGTCTTCGCACAGGTGGACGACACGACCGCCCGCGAGCGGTTCACGATTCCGTTCGAGATTCGATAATCACCCTCATCGCGTGGCGAGCAGCGCGAGCGTGGCCCACGCGGTGGTGGAGATGTACTGCGCGTAGCTCTGCTGACCGGCCGGCCGGGTCGTCTCCACCCAGCTGCCGTCGCCGAGTTGCGCCTCGAGCAGGAACGCGCGACCACCCGCCACCATCTCGGTCAAGAGACCGGCGTCGATGGCCGGGACCGCCAGCTCCGATTGCCCGAGCAGCGGCTGTAACGCGAGCACGACGAGCGCAGTGTCGAACGGCTCGACGACCGACGCCAAATAGGCGCCCCAGCCGCCAGAGGGGGCCAGCCCTTCCATGAGCAGCACCAGACACCGCTGCCGCTGAGCGAGGGCAGCCGTGTCGTCGGCACCCCCGAGCGCCAGGACCAGCGCCGCGGCGTCGATGACGGTCTGCACCTCGACATCGCGCACCCACGCGTCGGCGCGTGCGATGACCGGTGCCAGGTCGGGTCTGTCGGCCTGTCTGAGCGCGCGCAACGCCGCCCAGGTCGCGAGTGCTCTGCCGTAGGTGGCGGGCGAGCCGATGCTGCCGCTCGTGTCGAGCTCCCAGGACCCGTCGTCGGTCTGGTCGGCCGCGATCAGGGCGACGGCGTCCGCCAGCGGAACCGGGTCGCGGATCTGGTCGGCGAGCATCGCGTCGACCAGCGCGCCGGCGAACTGAATTCGCGCCAGCGTCTTGTCGGCGAACTCCAGCCCGAGCGCGTTGTCGTCCCAGGCCGCCGGGTTCTGCAACCAGACCGTCGTCGCCTGCAACGCCTCCGCCTCGACCGTGTAGTCCTGCCCCACCGCGGTGTAGAGCGCCCGTGCCGCGTCCCCGTTGTTGTGACACGAGAAGCAGTTGTTCTCGACCGGCCAGCGAGGCACCTCGCCGGCCAGAAACGCGATGGCACGAGCCTCGGGCGACGCGTCCTGGGGCTGGGCAGCCACCAGATGCACCGGCGCGCCGACCCCGGTTCCCAGGAGCACCGCTGCGACCCCCGCCCAGCGGAACCGTGAACGTCGCCCAGTATGCTGGCTCACAACCTCCTCATTGTAGTCAGGTCAAGCACTCTTAGGGTCCGCACAAAAATGGGTTCCCCGTTTGGGGCGTCGTACTCATGCCGCGCCCATAGGACCCCGATCCTACCGCTGGCTAAAGGGCGGCTCGACGGGGACGGGGCCTACGGCTCCCACGGGATGCTGACCGTGCCCCGCGCGGGCGTGGGACACCCTGTCCGGTGCCTAGGGCACGCGCTCGGAGTAGTTCACACCCATATAGAGCCGCATGACGTTCCCGTCGGCGTCGAGCTCGAAGCGCGCCAGCTCGCCATGCGGGCCGCCCCCGGTGCCTTCGATCCTGAAGGTGTGCTCGCCGAGTGGCCGGAGTATCGACTTGCCAGTCATCGGGTCGTCGCTGAGCGGCGAGATGACGACCAGTTCCTCGTTGAGGACCATGACCTGTCGCTCGCCACCGCGCGAACGATACATGCCGACATACTGCATCCACGACGGATCTGCTGTGGCCGGCGGCGTCGGCCTCGCCGTGGCGCGCACGATGGCTGGGGCAATCCACTCGAACGCTTTGTTCACGTAGCGACCCGGGTTACCGTCACCGCCGTTCGTGAACACGACGACACCGACGTTCTCCGTCGGGCTGAGCTGGGTACTCGTGCGGTTGCCAGGGTAGGAGCCGCC
>DQNS01000090.1 GCA_015659035.1 Acidobacteriota bacterium
CAGAGCCCGTACCGCTACAACGAGCGGGAGCTCGCGCGCTCGTGGGCCGAGAACTGCCCGGCGACCCGACAGTTCCTGATCGACAACTACGTGCGATTCACGCGGGTCAGCGGTACGCATGGCGGCGGAGGCCTGTCGCGCGCACGAGGCGCGCGCTGCTTCCTCATGCTGGGCGATCGAACCGACATCAAGGCCGGGACGATCACCGCGGAGGATGCGGGCGTCGCCGATCCCGAGCGCACGAGTCCGTTCGCGCCGGTGCAGATGAACAACGCGAGTCGCTCTGTCGGACCCAACGCCGTCAGCAACGGGGTGGCCCTGTCCCGGCCCCTGGAGTTCTCGGCCCGGGAGAAGGGCGTCGAGTTCATGTTTCATCGGCACTTCGACGAGCTCGTCCGTGAGCAGCCGTTCTCGGGCCGGGTGATGGGGATCCGAGCCCACTACTCGCCGCGCCATCACCCCGAGACCGGCGAGCTGCTGCAGAGCTACTGGCAGAACGGCAATGTCGACGAGCAACGGGAGACGGTCAGCATCAGGGCCCGCCGGGCCGTCATCCTGGCCAGTGGGGGCCACGCGGGCAACCCCGAGGTCCGCAGCATGTTCTATCCCGCTTTACGGGAACCCGCCTTCCCGACCAGCGGCTACGCCCTGCAGGGCCCGCATGGTCAGGATGCCAGCGCGCTCACGGCGGGACTGAGGATCGGCGCCAACCTGGCGGGCATGCAGCAGAACATCTCGTATCCCACGACGTTCCACATCGCGACCCGCCTCGGGACCCGAGATGCGTACACCAGCATGATGCCCGGTCACCCGACGTTCGGTTTCCGCGGATCCGCGGGCCTCAACGTCGGCAGCGTCGGCTTCGAAGAGTTCATCGCCGTGAATCAGGTCGGGAAGCGCTTCTTCAATGAAGTCCGTCTTCCCGCGCGGCCTCAGGGCAGCCGGTATCCGGGTGGCGGTGGCGCTCCGGGCCGGGGGCTGAAGCACACACCGCTCGACTGGCGAAACTGCCGGAAGGAGTGGGTCCGGGAGATGTACAGCTACGACCACGGGCTCGATGCTGCGCTGGCGATCAACGAGGGGTCGAAACCTCCCCACTACTACTCCGGACCGCTGTGGGCGATCTTCGATCAGGATGCGGTCGAGCGTACGGGGTGGGAGCTTCGGGCCCCCTACGTGTCGGACAACGGCTACTTCTTTCAGGCCGATACCATCGAGGAGCTGGCCGAGAAGATCGCCGCGGGCCATGAGTTCCAGCGGGTTCCGCTGAGCTACCTGGCCGACACCGTGGCGACCTGGAACAGCTACGCGGATGCCGGGGCTGATCCCGACTTCGAGCGCGAAGCGGATGCGCCTATGAACCGCATCGCGACCCCACCCTTCTATGCGCTCTCGATCATGGTGATCTGGCACGACTCCTATGGCGGTCTTCGCGTCAACGGTCGGCAGCAGGTCGTCGACATGCAGGGCCAGGTCATTCCGGGTCTCTATGCGGGCGGCGAAGCGGTGGGGGGGCTCAACAAGCATGGCCTGGGCAAGGGACACGTTCACGGCTACGTCGCCGGTACGCATGCCGCCGAAGAACGTTCGGTCTGACGCCGGCTCCGGCGGAGACGACGTGAGCCGGACGATTAGCGTGTGTCGCATCGAGGTGTCGCCTCGGGAGGTCGATGCCGGTGGCGACCTGACGCTGAAGGCCCAGGTTTCCCTCTCTTCCGCCGACGACCTGCGAGGACAGCACGTCCGGATCGAGGATCACGACGGCGGGTTGGTCGAGACCATCGAGCTGACCGGGTTCGACAATGAGTCCAACCAGACGGGTGAGGTCGTGGTGAAGGCGCCGGTCAGGCCCGGGACCCATGTGTGGCGGGCCGTCTGCCCCGCACAGTCGCAGGGGAGCGTGTCGCCCGCGGACGCGTCGACGTCGTTCTCTTTCACCGTCAAACCGCATGCCACCCGGGTCGTCGTCTGGGACGCACCGCCAACCGTCGAGCGCGGGAAGCGCTTCGGCATCAAGCTGGGCGTCCAATGCCCCTCCGAGTGCCGGCCTAAGGGGTGGGTGGTCGACGTGCGCGACCACGAGGGAAAGAGGCAGGCAACCGCCACCCTGCGCGACGCTCCGTGGCCCGGCACCGCCACGCTGTACTACGCGGAGGTCGACCTGACGGCGCCTGACGCAGAGGGGCTCTTTTCCTGGGAAGCCAGGGCGCCGGGCAGCGGCGCGGAGGTCCCGCACGCCGAGGGCACCGCTCGCTTTGGTGTGAGAGTCGTCCTCCCGCCGGAGTGCCGTCTGACGGTCGTCGCCGTCGACGCGGAACGTCAGACGCCGGTCAGAGATGCCAAGGTCGTGGTGCACCCCTACCGAGCGGTGACCGACGAGCGCGGCGTGGCCGAGGTCGGGGTTCCGAAGGGCGCCTACCGGCTCTTCGTCTCCGGACCGACCTACGTCCCTTTTCGCTGGGATGGCGAGATAACGACCGACCTGACGATCAGGGCGGAGCTGGCGTTGGACCTGGGAATCTCGGACGCCGATATCTGGTCGTAGGACCCGGGTCCTCAAGCCACGACGCGCGGCGACGCGGGAGAAACGCTCTGATGTGGAAGATCGTGGTCGGTGTTCTCGGTTCGACGGTACTCATCGCCACCGTTGCCGTCGCCCAGCCGGTGGTCGATTCGGTTGTCTTCGGGCAGGGGCAGCAACTCTACCAGGACCACTGCGCGCTGTGTCACCAGGACGCCGGCACCGGGAATCCGCCGACATTCCCGGCCCTGAGCGGTAACGATCAGCTCGGGAACCCGGGTCGGATCGTCAGCACCATCCGGCAGGGCACCGGCACCATGCCTCCCTTCCCTGACCTGACTGCGGCGGAGATCTCCGCGGTGGCCACCTACATTCGCAACACGTGGGCGAACGGCTTTGGCGGAGTGACGACCGCAGACGCGACCGCCGTGCTGAAGGGGCTCGAGGCAGACGGAGACCTGGCGTCCGTCTGGGATGGCGTCTTCACCGACGTCCAGGCGGAACGCGGCCGGGCCGCGTACCCGGGTGCCTGTGGCCTGTGCCACGGGCGCAGATTGAATGGCGCTCCGGACGATCCGGATATGCGGTCAACGCCTCCCCTGGCGCGGGCGAGGTTCCTCCGCAACTGGGACGGGAGATCGCTGGCCACCCTGTTCGAATACGCGCGAGCGACGATGCCCGAGGACAATCCCGGCTCTCTGACCGACGAAGAGTACGTCGATGTCATCGCCTACATGCTCTCGGTCGGCGGCATGCCGGCGGGAGAGGCCGAGCTCCGACCCGATCTGGGACGTCTCGCCCGCGTCGTCATCAAACAACAGCCATAGCAGTCGACGCTCACCCTGCCGTTCTCCGTTTCGACCATGGCCCAGGCCGACCGGGGTAGTGGACGTTCCACAGGGTATGGCGTCCCCAACGGGACCTGGACGCCCGTGGACAACCGAACGACGCGGTGGGTTGCGGGTTGCGTAGGCCGGTGAGACGGACCGGGTCCTCCTCCCGCTAGCTTCAGACGAGCCGCGGATCGCCGACGCTCTCCGGCGGCGGCTCGGTCCCGCGCGCCTCTGTCGTCTCGTCATGGCGGTCACCGCGTCCCTTCGGCTTCCTGCCGCTCGATGTTGCGATAGACCTCCAGGATGTGCCGGATGTCGTGATTGCCCTCGTGGCAGGCGTACTCGTACATCGGACCCTCGGTGGCCATCATCGGAATCTCGGCGCTCCACGGCCGATCCCAGGTGGCCGGATCCTCGACGGTGAACTCGACGTGGATCAGGTCGTCGGACACCCGGGTGAACCGCTCCACCACCTTGAGGTCGCGGCTCGAGCCCTGCCACGCGGACCGGTCGTTGAAGTGACTGCTCTCGACGACCAGGGTGTCGCCCTCCCAGTGTCCGCGCGAGTCACCCGGATACTGGCGGATCTTCTCCGAGATGGGAGGTCGTCCGTCGAGCGGGATGATCCGCGGCGGGTTGTTGTTTTGCTCGGTGAAGATCACCACGTGGTCCGGGGTCTGGAAGATCTGGTGGATGTCGTTGTATGAGGGCGGTTGTAGCGGAGGCCCGTTGTAGCCGTAGTAGATACAGCGCTCGCTGAGCGAGCGCAGCTCGTACGCGTCGAAGGCCCCGCGGTCGCCACGCGCCGCGCGCCGCGTCTCGGCTCGCGCCCGGGCCTGTGCGTTGCGTGGCGGGATCCGCCCGTCGGGTGGGTCGGTGACCAGTGAGGTTCGCCGGGTCGACAACCCCTTGGGCACACGCGTCGCCAGCCAGACGGCATTGTCGTAGTGGACGTAGGTCTCGTCGCGGTGGGTCTGATCGAGGACACGTTGGCGTTCCTCGGGGTCGGCGATGGTGATGACGTGGCGGGCCAGCGGGTCGGCACCGTCGACGGTGAGCTGCGCCTGGAGCTGGGCCCACTCCTCCTCGCTGTAGAACGCCTGGTCGCCCAGATACTCGGGGCGCTCCATCGGCGTAAAGGTCTGGGTGGTCCAGTAGCCCCGCAGGTCGGGCTGGCCACTCGGCAGGCGGGGCAACTCCCAGCCCGGGTCCGCGTCCGCGTTGCTCTGCGATTGACTTTGCCCGAATGCCAGCAGCGGCACCAGCACGCCGACTGCCAGCACAGTGGCGACCGTTCGGAGACGATAGTGCATGTCAACCCTCCCTACGAGGCTGCCGTCGTTATCCGGAACACGCCCATCATCGCTCAGGACCGCGTCGTTCGCAACCCTGTCGGCCGTCGAACGGCGTTCTGAAGCTCGAGGGCCGTCAGCTCCGAGGACAGGCGTCGCCTGGACGGCTTCCGGTGGGTAAATCGAGCTTCTAACGATTGTGGCGTCCCCAAGGGGAACAGATACGTTGTGGAAAGGTGAGTTGCGGGGGAGGGTGAAGGCGGCGTAGCCAGGTCACTAACACCACTTTCCCCTTGTGGACTGCCTGATCCGACCAAATCTTCAAGTTCCGGTCTGCCTCCAGAGCTCCGCCCACAGCGGCGGCCACAGGTATAATCGGCTGATTCTCAGCGACTTATGCCTCTCGAGCCAGGTGATCTCATGATACGTAACGCTGCGATCGGTCTACTCGTGCTCGGAACACCGCTCTGGCTGACGTCCTGCGCGGCGCCCGCGGCCCCGGACGAGGGCACCGAACCGGGGGGCCTCACCGTCGACGGGGGACAGGTGGCGGGCGCGCCATCTCCGCTCGGCGCGGACGTCTCGGTGTATCGCGGCCTACCGTTCGCGGCGCCGCCGGTCGGCGACCTCCGCTGGCGCCCGCCGCAGCCCGTGGCCCCGTGGGACGGGGTCCGGGACGCCACCGTGGCGGCGCCCGCGTGCGTCCAGACACCCATTCCGGCCGGGGTCGGCTCGTTCTATGACGCCGGTGTCGACGAGATCTCCGAGGACTGCCTGTACCTCAACGTCTGGAGCGGCGCGGCGCCCGACGCGCGTGCTCCCGTGCTGGTGTGGATCCACGGTGGGGGGCTCACGATAGGCAATGGCGCCGACGTGTCGTACGACGGCACGGCGCTCGCGCGGCGGGGCGCCGTGGTGGTGACGATCAACTATCGCCTCGGCGCGCTCGGCTATCTGGCGCATCCGCTGCTGAGCGCCGAATCGGACCACGGCGCGTCGGGGAACTACGGCACGCTCGACCAGGTGGCGGCGCTCAACTGGGTGCAACGCAACATCGCGTCGTTTGGCGGCGATCCCGACCGGGTGGCGATCTTCGGCGAGTCGGCCGGGTCGTGGAGCGTCAACCACATGATGGCGACCCCGCTGGCTCGCGGGCTCTTCCAGGCGGCGATCGGCGAGAGCGGTGGCGGATTCGGTGCTTCGGGCAACGCGCGTCCGAAAGCCGAGGCCGAGTTGGCCGGACAGCGGTTCGTCGAGGCGCTGGTCGGGACAGACGTGGAGCCGTCGCTCGCGGCGATGAGATCGGCGAGCGCCGACGACGTGATCGGGGTGTCGCTCCCGGCGGCCGGGGCCACGGTGGATGGCTGGGTGTTCCCCGACACGATCTACAACATCTTCGCGGCGGGGAGGCAGCACGACGTGCCGGTCATCATCGGGTCGAACGCGGACGAGGGCACGATGTTCACGCAGCCCCCGGTCACG
>DQNS01000105.1 GCA_015659035.1 Acidobacteriota bacterium
ACGAGACGGTAAGATTGACCTGAGTAGCACGTAGGGTCCGGTCAAGAATAGGATCACATTTTGTGGGCGTTGAGGCGCCCGGGTGGCAAGGCGCGAGGAGGGAGCATACCGGGCAGTATTCGACCGACGAGCCACGCCGCCAGACGGGATGGATCGACGGCCAGAAATGTGGAGTTACTCTTAACTGGGCCCTTAGGAGGAGGCAATGCCTGCACCCCGCACACATCGTCTGCCACGACGCGCGACCGCCACGCTGGTCATCGTGTTCATGACGACCGCCTGCGGCACGACGATCGCCCGGGACGTCGACCCCGGGCGCGACGCGCTCGGGACCACCGGCGCCGTCACCGCCGGTCATCCGCTCGCGGCCGAAGCCGGTCTGCGTGTGCTCGAGGCAGGCGGGCTTGCCATGGACGCGGCCATCACCGCCGCCGCGGTGCTCGCCGTCGCCCGCCCGCACATGAACGGCGTCGGCGGCGACATGTTCCTCTTGTATTTCGACTCGGGCACCAACCTGACCTACGCACTGAACGGCTCGGGACGGGCCGGCAGCGCCAAGACGCTCGAGGAGCTGAAGGCGGAGGGGCTCGAGCGGATGCCTGGCTCCGGCCCGCTGAGCGTGTCGGTGCCGGGCGCGGTCGGCGCCTGGGCGGAGGGGTTGCGGCGGTTCGGCACGATCAGCTTCGCCGCGGCGCTCGAACCGGCGGTCGAGCTGGCGACGGCCGGACTCCCGGTGTCGGAACGGCTCGCCGCGGACATCGCCGGGGCGGAAGCGAAGTTGCGACGGGAGCCGGAGGCAGAGCGGCTCTTCCTGCCGGGCGGCGCACCGCCGCAGCCGGGTGACATCCTGCCGCGACCCGATCTCGCCGAGACACTGCGGACGCTGCAGGAGCACGGTCCGGACGAGCTCTACACCGGGGCGCTCGGTCGTAAGGTCGTGCGGTTCCTGCAGGAACGGGAGGGTCTGGTCACCCACAACGACATGGCCGACTATCTGCCCGAGTGGGTGCAGCCGATCAGCACCCGGTATCAGGGGTTCCAGGTGATGGCGTTTCCGCCCAACACCCAGGGGGTGACCCTGCTCGAGGAACTGGCGTTGTTGCAGCACATCGACCCTGACCTTGCCGCGCTCGGGCACAACAGCGCCGATTACCTGCACACACTGTCGGAAGCCATTCGGCTGGCATTTCTCGACCGGAACAACGAAGTGGCCGACCCGCAGGCGATGCGCGTCTCGGTGGACGAGCTGCTCGACGAGACCCGGATCAGGGAGCTGGCGGCAACCATCGACCCGGCGGGGTCGGCGCCTGTGCTCTGGACGGAGCCCACCGAGGACCACCCGAACACGGTCTACGTGATCGCGGTCGACCAGTACGGCAACGTCGTCTCGCTGATCCAGAGCCTGTTCGCGACATTCGGCTCGGGGCTCGTGGTGCCGGACACCGGCATCGTGCTGCAGAACCGCGGGTCACTGTTCAGGTTCGAGGAGGACCACCCGAACGTGTTCGCACCACAGAGACGGCCGTTCCACACGCTGTGCCCCGTCATCGTCCTCAGCAACGATCTTCCCTGGCTCGCCCTCGGCACCCCAGGCGGCGACGGGCAGACGCACACCATCGTCCAGGTCCTCAACAACATCCAGCTGTTCGGCATGAGCCCGCAGGAGGCGATTGACGCGCCGCGCCTGCGACGTCTCGGAGACGGCTCGCTGGCGATCGAAGACCGGGTGCCCCAGGAGGTGCGCGACGCGCTCGAGGCCCGAGGCTACACCGTGCACGCCCGCAGCGGCTGGACCGCCGAGTTCGGCGGCGCCCAGGCGGTGCTGATTGACCAGATCGCCGGTCGACGCAGCGCCGGCGCGGACCGCCGGCGCGAAGGGTGGGCGGTGGCCTACTGACTTCGCACGAAGAAGTCAGGAGGCAGGGAGAAACTGGTCGGCTGGCGCCGGCATCACGTCAGCCAGACCTCCGGCCAGACGTTGAACTAGACAAAAGTCGGCGAAGCCATCCGATTCTCTCCTGCTCCTGTCTCCCGGAGAGCATCCGTCACTAGTACCCCGTTCCCCCGCCCTTGGCGGCGTCGGGGACCGGCGCCTGGTAGATGACACGCCCGACGAAGAAGGGGCCCATCTCCTTGATGTACTCCGAGGTCTGGACCGTCGCCCGCATGTCCTTGATCAGCTTCGACAGTGGGTAGAGGTCCGGGCCGATGAGCCCGATGACGAACTCGTTGTCGTCACGGTCGAGCCCGTGGCACTCGAGCCGGATGTCGACCGCGAGCCCCCGCTCGCCATAGCCACGACCCACCATGCCGTGCTCCATCAGGATCTTTCCCTGGTCGCCGCGCGACAGCAGGTTGAAGGCGCCAAACCGCCGCAACGGGTACCAGATCCCCCATGGATAGTCCGGGTTCAGCACGTGACGCCGCACCTTGTTGAGCAGGAAGTCCTTCAGGTCCGGCTCGCGTCCACTCGCATAGGTGCGCCCCAGCATGGTGAAATCGGGCAGCGGGCTCAGCGCCGCGAACGCCGGCCCGGTGAGCAGCGCGCGGCCCGTCTCGGCGAACAGCGTCGGGTCCTCCGACATCAGCAGCACCCCGACGCCACGCGGGTCGTTCAGGTTCGCGTAGACCGCCGCCTCCAGTCCGCTGTCCCGGACCGCCTCAACGACCCGCGCGGTGTCGAGACACCCCGTAAAGACCTGGAGCTGCACGAACAGCCGTGTCTCGAGCGTCTGCGGCTCGCCACGCACCGGGGCGCCGTGCTCGACGAGATCGGGCACGAAGGTCTCCCTGGTCGCCGGGGGCCGACCGCTGCCGCGAGGGCGGGTGGTCGGCGGCGCGTCAATCTCCTCAGGCATGCTGTCTTCCTTCGCCACAGACTGTGGGGCGACCATTCTATACGAGCCGGCGTCTTACCTTGCCGAGGCCACGGGGTGGTGCTAGGCTCGATTTTAGGATTTCCTCAGCGGGCCATGGCCCCACCCCGACCCTCTGGGGGAGGGAGAGGGAGAACCTGGAGCCGCTCGTTCGGCAGCCTGCTTGCAGCGATGACTCTACGCGCCATCGTCTCTGTGCTCACGGTGCTGCTGCTGAGCCCGCTCGCACCGGTGCGGGCCGCCGCACAGGATGTCGACGCTGCCCGGTTGCCAGCGGTGAGAGTGTCGGTCAACCTCGAGCGGGTGAAGCGGAAGCTCGCGGCGCTGCCGGCCAGCGACGCCCAGCGCTCGCTCTTGAACCTCGACTACTACCTCGAGGTCTTTGGCCGTGCGCCGCGGCTCGACCTGCTGGAGGGATTTGACATCGACATCGGTCCGGTGCCGTTCGGCGGACCAAGTCACGCCGACCTGCAAGACCTGTGGACACCGAGGGAGTTCAGAGCGCCGGTGGCTGACCTGGGCTCGTTTTTCGACTGGCTCCTCAAGCGCTAGCCTCCTCTTTTTTCTGGCCTTGTAATTTCCAGCCTCGCAACGGAAAATTGTCCGGCTGAGGGCCGTCCCTGGCTGGTTCAGTTGACCCTGCCAGCCGTCCGTCGGAGCAGAGGTGGAATAGTGGCTTCAGGTGTCTGTGAAAGTGGACAGGGCGTTTCAGGACTCGGTGCGATCGAAGGTGTCCTTGGCGCCGATGCGGCGCTTCTCGAGCATCAGTGCACAACGATTCCGGCGGCGAGCCTGCACCTGCCAGGTCCGGATTTCATCGACCGCTGCTACGCGCCGTCCGACCGCCCGACGCGCGTGCTGACCAGCCTGCAGGCGTTGTTCGGCGCGGGACGACTCGCCGACACCGGATATCTGTCCCTCCTCCCGGTCGATCAGGGGATCGAGCACTCCGCCGGGGCCTCGTTCGCGCCGAATCCTGACTATTTCGACCCGGCCAACATCGTCAAGCTGGCGATCGAGGGCGGCTGCAACGGGGTGGCCTCAACCTTGGGGGTCCTGGGCTCGATCGCACGCACGTACGCCCACAAGATCCCGTTCATCATGAAGTTCAATCACAACGAGTTTCTCTCCCATCCGAACTCATACGATCAGATCCGCTTCGCCAGCGTCGAGCAGGCCTTCGACATGGGCGCGATGGGTGTCGGCGCGACGATCTATTTTGGCTCCGAGGAATCCAGGCGGCAGCTGCAGGAGGTGTCGGAACTGTTCCAGCAGGCGCACGAGCTCGGCATGTTCACCGTGCTGTGGTGCTACTTGAGGAACTCCGCCTTCAAGACGAAAGACGCTGACTATCATGCCGCCGCGGACCTGACGGGGCAGGCCAACCACCTGGGCGTTACGATCGAAGCGGACATCATCAAGCAGAAGCTCCCCGAGACCAACCGGGGATATACGGCGCTCAACTTCGGCAAGACGCACAAGGACGTCTATGCGAAGCTGACGAGCGAGCATCCGATCGACCTCACCCGCTACCAGGTCGCGAACTGCTACATGGGGCGCGCCGGGTTAATCAACTCGGGCGGCGCGTCGTCTGGAGACAGCGACCTGAAGGAGGCCGTGAAGACTGCGGTGATCAACAAGCGGGCGGGCGGCACCGGTCTCATCTCCGGCCGCAAGGCGTTCCAGCGCCCACTGGCCGAGGGCATCGCACTGCTCAACGCGATCCAGAACGTCTATCTGACCACGGACGTCACGATCGCATAGCGCTACGTTCCGTCCGCCTTCGCCCACAGGTCAAGGCGGATCGACAGCAGGAAATACTTCTTCCGTAGCTCGACCACCCGGTCCGAATAGCCTTGTCTGGGGATTTTCCGGGCGACGAGCCGTGCCCGCAGGGTGCGTAGCTCGTACCGATACAGGTCGTTCACGAACTCCTTCGCGAGCGCCGGTGGAGTGGTCGGCCTGGGACGCAGACCGAACCGGCCGAGGTCCTCGGACACCTTCGGGTGATAGGTGTATTTCACGCACGAATGCTACCCTATCCCTCGTGGGACGGGTCTTTCCTGTCGGTGCCACACCTCACACGGGTCTCCGGACGGTTGTCCTGACCCTGCTCGCCCTGCTCGCCGCCACCTCTCGCGGCGCCGCGAACGACGATCTGACACTGCCCCCACCGACCTACCCGGAGGTTGTGCGTCACCTGGCCGAAGGTGACCCGGCCGCCGCGTTGCGAACGCTGGACACAGCCGCGCCGGCGGGTCCGGACCTGCCGCTCGAGGCGATGGTCCTGCACGCCACGTTGCTCGCCCACGTCGGTCGTGCCGCCGACGCAGAGGCGGTCTGGCGGCAGGTCATCGGCCGAGAGGTGTGGATGCGCACCTTCTCCCGCCGTGCGCTGGTGACGAGCGTGGCGGGTCGCGGTGAGCCGGCACTGACGGCGCCGATCCTGGCCGAGCTGAACCGCTCAGACCCGACCCGCCATCTGGATCTCACGCTGCTGGTGGCCGATGCTCACCGCGAGCGGGGCGAGCACGACCGCGCGGCCACGCTCTATCGCGACGCACTCGGACGACAGAGCCGTGGCGGGATGGCGGACCGTGCGCGGCTCGGACTGGCCGCTGCGCAGGAGGGCGCCGGCGACCTGAGGGCGGCCATCGCCACCCTGCGCGACGCGCAGCTCGAACATCGAACCGGACCCGGCTACGCGGACGCGCGCGCCGCCGAGCGGCGTCTGAGCCAGCGCCTGGACCGGCCACGCGCCCCGTTCACCCCGACGCAGTATCGGACAATGACCCGTCGCCTGCGGGCCTACTCCCGCTACGGCGAGGCGGCGGCGCTGATCGACGAGTGGCGGACGGTGCAACCGGACGCGGGGGAACGGCTGGACGTCGAGCTGATCGGCGTCCTCTACGACAGCCGGTCGAACGAGGAGGCGGTCGCGCGCTGCCGGGCGTTCGCGGCACGCTACCCGTCGAGCCCGTTACGTCCGGGCGTGACCCTGACCGAGTTTCGCCTCGCCGTCAGGATGGGCGACACCACAACCGCCCGCGCGATCGGGCTCGACCTGTGGGACGGCCGCGTTCGGGGCGCCACCGCGCAACAACGATTCAACGCCGGGGAACTGCTGGCCGCGTATCTGGTTGCCGTGGGCGACGTCGAAGGCGGTCTCGACCTGTATCGTGAACTGTTCCAGCATGCCACGAGCGCCGACGGCCAGCGCACGATGCTCTGGAAGGCCGGGGTGGCGGCGCTCCGGGCCGGACAGAACGAACGGGCGCTGACGAACCTGCGGGCCCTGAACCAGCGCCGCCCGACCGGCGACCTCCAGCCGGCCGGGCAATACTGGCAGGCGATTGCCGACACACGCGCCGGTCGAACCAGCGAGGCCGAACGGGCGTTCCGAGCTCTGGTCGAGACCCGGCCCTATCACTACTATGGGTTACAGGCGCGGGCACGGCTCGTCGACCTGCACGGCGACGATGCCGTCCCCGAACCGCCGGCCCGCCAATTTCCCACGCTGTCGCTCGCGCCGGCGACGCCGGCCCGCGCCGAGTTCAAGGCGGCGATGGTGCTGGCCCGCGCGGGGCTGGTGAGGGACGCCGCCTGGTATCTCCGCCGTCTGCTCGAGGGCCAGCGCCGCGACCCCGGGCTGGCCTTGCTTGCCACACGCGCCTCGGCCGAGGCGGGCGACTACGCCGCCGTGGCGCGTCTGGTGGTCACTCACTTCGCCGGCTTCCTGCAACGGCCGGCGGACGGGCTGCCGGGAGACTTCTACGCGCTGGTGTACCCGCGCCCATTCGTCGATGCCGTCACCAGCGCCGCCGGCGGACACGACATCGACCCGGCGTTCATGTTCTCGCTGATGCGCCAGGAATCGCGCTTCGACCCTGCTGCCCGCTCACTGGTGGGGGCGCTCGGGCTGTTTCAGATCATGCCGTATACGGCGACCGAACTCGGGCCGCGCTCCGGTCTCGACCATCTCTCCGGCACCGATTTCGAGAACGAGACGGTGCTGCTGGAACCGAGGGTAAATGCCGCCATCGCCGCCACGCTCGCCGGCGATCTGTTTGCGCTGTTCGGTGGCGCGCTCGCGCCGGTCATCGCCTCGTACAACGCCGGCGAGGAGCGGGTGGCGATCTGGTGGGAGTCGGCACGCGGTCTGCCAGAGGACCTCTTCGTCGACACCATCCCCTACAGCGAGACCCGCCGGTTCGTGCGAGAAGTGTTGGCGAATGTGGCGGGCTATCAGCGCGTCTACGCGGGAGCGGGAGCCATTCGATAGCGCAGCCCCCGCTTTCCTCCTGCCTCCTGCCTCCTGTCGTCTCTGAGCACACTCCCTAGTGTCCCACCGCCGCGCTGGTCCGCCGCCGATCCTCGGCCGCCTCCAGCACGTCGTCATCGGCGTCGTAGTAGATGGCGGAGACCGCCCCTTGCACCCGGGTTTCGACCATGGTGTGCCCCTTCTGTACGAGCAGCGCCAGCGTGTCAGGCGACAGACCCCACCGCTCGTAGCGGGTCTGGTCTGGCAACCACTGGTGGTGCAACCGTGGCGCATCGACCGCCTCCTGGATGTTCATGCCGAAGTCGACGACGTTGAGGATCGTCAGCAGCACGGTGTTGATGATCGTGCGTCCGCCCGGGCTCCCGGTCGTCATCACCAGGCGGCCGTCGCGCGCCACGATCGCCGGCGCCATGCTCGAGAGCATCCGCTTGCCCGGCTCCGCCAGGTTCGGGCCGGTGCCGATGAGCCCCGTCTCGGTGGTCATGCCCGGCGCGGCGTTGAAATCGCCCATCTCGTTGTTCAACAGGAACCCGGCGCCGGGCACCGTGATCTTCGACCCGTAGCCCTGCTCTAGCGTGTAGGTCATCGACACGGCGTTCCGGGCGCCATCCACCACCGACAGGTGGGTCGTCTCGTTGCCCTCCCTCGGCCAGACGAAGCTGTCGGGTGACGAGACGGAGGCCCGCTCCAGGTTGATGGTCCCCCGGAGATCGGCAGCATGGGCCTTCGACGTGAGCCGGTCGATCGGCATGGTCTGATTGAACGCCGGGTCGCCCAGATACTGCGCCCGGGCGGCGTAGGCACGCCGCATCGCCTCGATGATGAGATGCGTCGTCGTCGCCGACCCGGACCCGGAGGCGGCCAGGTCGTAGCCCTCCAGGATGTTGAGCATCTGGATGAGGGCCGTGCCCCCGGAGCTGATCGGCGGCATCGAGATGATGTCGTAGCCGCGATAGGTGCCGGCAATCGGCGTCCGGCGCACGGCGCGGTAGGCGGCAAGATCCTGACGCGTGATCAGACCGCCGTGCGCCGCCATCTCCCGCTCGATGAGCTCGGCGGTCTCGCCCTCGTAGAACCCGGCCGGGCCCTGCTCGGCGATGCGCACCAGCGTTCGCGCGAGGTCCGGCTGGCGGAACGTCTCCCCCGCCTGATACGGCTCGCCGTGCCTCGAGAACTGCGCGACCGACGCCGGGTGGTCCGCCATCCGCGGCAGCACGCCGGCGAGGGACCGGGCCAGGGGATCCGACAGGGTGAACCCTTCGCGCGCCAGCGTGACCGCCGGCTCGACCAGCCGCTGCCAGCTCAGCGACCCGTGCTCGGACCAGGCCAGGTGTAACCCGGCCACCGTGCCCGGCACCCCGACCGCCCGATGGCTGTTGTGGTGCAGGACGCGGTCGTACTCGCCGCTCGTCATGAACATGGTCGGGGACGACCCGCCCGGCGCCGTCTCCCGGAAGTCGTAGGCCACCGGGTCACCCTCGGCCGGCCGGTACACCAGGAAGCCGCCGCCGCCGATGTTGCCTGCCGTCGGGTAGGTGACCGCCAGCGCGAACGCCGTCGCGACCGCCGCATCGATCGCGTTGCCCCCGTCCCGCATGACCTGGTCGCCCACCCGCGAGGCGATCTCGTCCTGCGACACCACCATCGCCCGACGCGCTCGGACCGGCCGCGTGCTGCCGATAAGCAGGACAGGCGCGATTGCGACCAGCAGGCCGACAACCGCGGCCACGACGTGGCGGGCGCGAACGGGTCTTCTCGAGGGTGACATGCGCGCATGATCGCAGCATGAAGCCAAGGGAACAAGGGCCTCGGAGGACGACGGCCCTACAGGAGACAGAAGTCAAGACTCAGGAGGCAGGAAAAGCCGGAGGGCTTTGCCGCATTGTTCGGCAACGTACGATGACCCCGTGCGCCGAGCCCAACGTGACACTGGCGAAGACAGTCGGGCCTGTCCGTATAGCCTTAACGACGGCGGGCTGCTACACTTTTTCGACCCAGATCCAAGGAGTCCCGCAATGCACGATCGCCTCAGCGTCCGCACGACCGCGATGCTCGTCATCGCATGGCTCACCCTCGCCGCCGCTCCAGGCGCGGCCCAGAACCGTGGCCTGCAGCCTACCGACTTCTACAGCGAGGTTGGTGTGGGCGAGGTTGCCATTTCGCCCGACGGTGCGCTGGTGGCGTTCACCGTCACCACGGTCAACGAAGAAGACAACCGGCGGCACCGGGAGGTCTGGATGCAGGAGCTGCGGGCCGGGCGGCCGGAGGGCGAGCCGTTCCGGTTTACCGACCCGACCCGCGAGGTCAACGCGCCGCGCTGGTCGCCCGACAGCCGGGTGCTGAGCTTCCAGTCGCGCCGGGGCGACGGAGACGACGCCGGGGCAACCTGGTTCGCCAGGGTGACGTTTCCAGGCGGTGAGGCCTACCAAATCGAAGGGGTCGACGCGGCGCCGGTCTGGTCGCCCGACGGCGCATGGATCGCCTACACGAAGCGGCCCGGCGACGGTGCGGACGACGACGAAGCCGAGCGCGACGGGTGGATTGCGCCCGACGCCATCACCAACACGCTGGACGCCGAGCGCTTCGACGGACGGGTCATCACCTCGATACGCTACAAGCGCGACGGCACGCTGACGCTGCGTCCGCATCCCTCGACCCAGGCGAAGCGGCAGCTCTTCGTCGTGCCGGCCGACGGTGGCAAGCCGGTCCAGCGGACCGACGTGGCCTACAACGTCGGCGGCCTCGTCTGGTCTGCCGACGGCGAGTGGGTCTATTTCACCGGGAACGAGCTGGAGGACGACGAGTACAACCGCGACCTGACGACCGACATCTATCTGGTCGGCCGCGAGACCGGTGACCCGCGGAAGCTGACCTCCAATCCGGGCAGCGAAAGCGCGCCCGCCGTCTCCGCGGACGGCAACCGGCTCGCCTTTCTGCAGACCCGCGCGCGGGGTGAGGAAACCGACCTGCGGGTCGTCGATCTGGCTGCCAATGGCACGTTCCGAGGAATTCCCCGGACCCTGACCGGCGACTGGGACATGAGACCAGGTGCGCCCACCTGGGCGGCCAACGGCGCGGCGGTCCGCTTCTTGGCCGGCGTCGGCGGCGACCGGCATCTGTTCGAGGTGCCGGTGACCGGCGACCTGATCCGGCAACTGACCACCGGTGCCAGGCAGATCGGGTCGGTATCGACCTCAGAAGACGGCCTCGTCATGGCCTACACCGTCACCGACGCTGTCTCACCCGCCGAGGTCTACGTCAACCGCGGCGACGGCACCCTGCAGCGGCGGGTAACCGCGTTCAACGACGAGTGGCTCGCCGGCGTCACCCTGCAACCGGCCGAACGGCTGACCTGGACCGTCGCCGACGGCACCGAGATCGAAGGGTGGCTCATGAGGCCGGTTGGCTACGAGGCCGGACGGCCGTACCCGATGATCTTGAAGATCCACGGCGGCCCGCACGGCGCCTATGGCAACACGTTTTTCCGGACGTTCCACGTCCTCTCGAACACCGGCTTCTTCGTGCTCTACACCAACCCCCGTGGCTCGACCGGCTACGGCCACGCCTTCACCTACGCCACCAAGGAAGGCTGGGGCGAGATCGACTCCGAGGATTACCTGACCGGGGTCGACGCCGCGCTCGAGCGCTACCCCGACATCGACCCGGCGCGGGTCGGCGTGTCGGGCGGCAGCTACGGCGGCTACATGACCAACTGGCTGACCGCCACGACGAACCGCTTCGCCGCCGCCGTCACCAGCCGGTCGATCACCAACTGGGAGAGCTGGTACGGCTCCTCCGAGGCGCAGGGGCTGACCGAGTTCGAGTTCGGCGGCACGCCCTGGGAACAGCGCGAGCTCTATCGCCGCCTGTCACCGATTTCCTACGTCGAGCAGGTCACCGCGCCGACGCTCATCATCCACAGCGAGAACGACTACCGGACGCCGATCGGCGACGGCGAGCAGTGGTACATGGCGCTGAAGAAGCGGGAGATCCCGACCGAGCTGGTCCGCTATCCCCGGTCGAGCCACGGGTTGTCGCGCAGCGGAGAACCGTGGCTGCTGGTGGACCGCCTGGAGCGGATCCGCAGCTGGTTCACCCACTGGCTCATCAAGCAGCCCGGGAGTCAGTCCTCCCGGTAGCAAGGCCCGACTACTGCGTGAGGTATCTGCGCGTCGATTCGAAATTGAACGTCAGCTTGTCGCGCGGAAGGCCGTTGACGAACGGCCCGACGAACGCGCGCACGAGGAACGGAATCCCGCGGCTGAGCGAGATCGACTCGCACTGCATGTAGATGTCGCGGTCCCGTGCCTCGAACGGGCAGTAGTTGTTGAAGCGCCACATCGTCCCGCGGTCGTTGCCCTCGGGCTTCTCGCGCTCGTCGGGGGTGTCCGGGTGTTCGACCTCCAGAATCCGCGTCGAGCGGCTGGGTACGTGAACGCGCGTGTCGCTCAAGTATTGATACTCGACATCGTGTTCGGTATTGAGCACGACTGTCCAGACCTTCTTCGCGTAGAACTGGAAGTAGACGCGAAACCGTGACCCGTCCTGGTTCAGCACCCGCGACTCGCGCACGTCGGGACTGTAGATCTCGGCGTAGCGGGCGTAGTCCTTCACCAGCGCCATGGTTTGGTCGAGCGTGACACCCGGGATCAAGACCGTGCCGATCCAGTGATGGACTTTGCCGGCGGGAATGTCGATCTTGCCGTCGCTGTCCCGCGTTTCCAGGCGCTCGATCACGATCTCGCCGTCCCGAAGACGGGCGTAGGCCTCATCCCGGTCATCCTCGGACAGCCGGTCGACCCACAGGAAGGGTGCCTCCCCGTCGAGCTCGGTCTGCATGGCCGTGTCAACTTGCAGATTCTTCTCACCTCCACGACCGGATCGAGAAGCGTGTCTTCGGGCGCGTACCCGATCGCGTATGTACGCAGCCGTTTCTCGAACATCCGCCTCAACATGGGCACGTGGTGGTCAACGTGGCGGCTGGCTCGTCATCGGCCAACTCTGCCACCGGCAGCCTCAACTTGACAGTGCCCTCGCGGCCGGTATAGTCAACGCTGCGTCGTGGTTAGCGCGGGAGGAGATCGAGATGAGACGCTGTATCTGCTTGGGGATTTTGACGATCGTCGGGGTCTTCGCGACGATGACGACCTACGAGGCGCGGCAGGAACGCGCGAGCCTCACGGCGTACGAGATCGCCGACAACCTCTACATGCTGGCCAACGCCTCGTCCGTGCAGGGGATGGGGGGTGGCGGTAATACCGCGATCTTTGTGACCAACGACGGCGTCACGCTCGTCGACACGAAGATTAGGGGCTACGGCCAGGACATCCTCGCCGAGGTTCGCACGATCACCGACAAGCCGGTGACGACGATCATCAACACGCACACGCACTGGGACCACACCGGCACGAACACGGAGTTTCCCGATACGGTCGACTTCGTGGTGCACGAGAACACGCGCGCGCACATGGCGAGCGACGAGTGCGATGACGGCGCTGGTTTCCAAGGTGGCTCGATCAAGAACTGCGACGCCTTCAAGGGCGCGGATGCGAGATACCTGCCCAAGACGACCTATTCGGACACGTTGACACTCTTCAGCGGAGCCGACCAGATTGACCTCTATCACTTCGGTCGCGGTCACACCGACGGCGACACATTCGTCGTCTTCCGCGCCGCGCGGGCGATGCACACGGGCGACATGTTCCAGCGGCTGGGGCTGCCATTCATTGACGTGCCGAATAGCAACGGCAGCGCGACCGAGTTCGGCGAGACGCTCAAGAAGGCGATCGCCGGGATCTCGAACGTTGACACCGTGATTCCCGGACACAACCCGACGCCGGTCACCTGGAACGACTTCGTCAACTTCAGCGGCTTCTACAATGACGTGGTGATGAAGACGCAGCAGGGGAAGGCGGCCGGCCGATCGGTTGACGACATCGTCGCCTCGTATAGTGTGCCGAGTCAGTACAACGACTTCTCGGCGCCGGAGAATCGCCTTCGGCCGACGGTACAGTACGTCTTCGACGGACAGTAGCTCGAGGCGGACTGACGAGAAGGGGATCGGGGCGCGGAAGAGAGATAGACAGCTGATGAGTTCACTGGACAGCCGACGTGTCCGTGTAGCGGTGACGACGCTGGCCCTGGCGGCGATCCCCGGCCTCCATCCGGTGGGCGCCGAGCAGCAGGGGCGGACAACCCGGACGGGGGTGCCACCCACGATCACCGCCGGCAGCCGCCACACGAATTGGGCGAGTCACAACCTGGACCCGTACAACCAGCGGTATGCGGAGCTCGACCAGATCAACACCGGCACCGTCGACCGGCTACAGCGTCGCTGGTCGTTCGACGTACCGGCCGGGCTCTCCGTGAGCCAGGTCACGCCTCTGGTCGTCGACGGCCTCATGTACTTTCACTCCGGCGCGACGGTGCTGGCCATCAACGCGGTGACCGGGGAAGCGGTGTGGACGCTGGAGGTCGATGGCGTCACCGGTGGGGTCGTGCGTGGTCCGCTATATGCCAGCGGTACGATTTACTCCTACCACGGCGACAAGCTCGTGGCGGCGGATGCGAAGACCGGGGAGCTGATCGAGAGCTTCGGCGACGGCGGCGTGCTTCCGGTTTTCGGCCTGGCGCTCCAAACCACGTACCCGGACGTCTATCCGCCAGGCTTCGACGCCTCCTCGCTCAACTACCGGATCAACAGCTCGCCGGCGTATCACGACAACACGCTCTACGTCGGCTCCGCGATCTCCGAAGGGAACATCCCCGGCGGGCTCGTGGTCGCTGCCGACGCCACCACCGGTGAGATCAAGTGGGTGTTCAACACGATCCCGCAAAGCCCGCAGGACGAGGGCTGGGAGCTTGCGGACCCGACGTGGGGCGACGGAAAGCGGGTCGGGGCCGGCATCTGGACCCAGCCGGCGATTGACGTCGAGCTGGGCCTGCTCTACGTCAACACCGCCAATCCGAACCCCCCGTACGACGGCTCCGCCCGGCCCGGGGCGAACCTGTTCACCAACTCGACGATCGCGCTGGACCTCGAGACCGGTGCGCTCCGGTGGTACTACCAGACGATCCATCACGACCTCTGGGACTGGGACAACATCACCGGCCCGGTGCTCTTCGACGTCACGCGCAACGGCGAGACCATCAAGGGGGTGGGCGCGGCCGGCAAGAACTGCCTGCTCTACCTCTGGCATCGCGAGACGGGCGAGCCGATCAACCCGATGGTCGAGACGCTCGTCCCCACCGAGACGAACGTGCCGGGCGAGGTCGTCTATCCGACCCAGCCGATCCCGCACAACGCTCGCGGCGTGCCGCTGATGCCGTTCTGCGCCACATATCTCGATCTCGACGACTCGGAGCTGCAGGCTCAGGCGCGACAGATGTACACGCCCTACTCGACCGACGAGCACTACATCGTGGCGCACGGGGGCTCGAGCTTCGGCTCGCCCTCCTTCAGCCCGCGAACCGGCCTGCTCTACGTCACCGGCAAGAACGCCGGTGTGTCACTCCTCGTCAAGCCGCTCGGCGACAGTCTGAAGCTGGGGGAAGGCGGCGGCCATGCGAAGAACTTCACCGAGATCAGCCGGATCCCGGCCTACCCGCCGACGACGACGCTGACGGCCTACGAGCCGGCCAGCGGAGAGGACGTGTGGCAGCAGGTCCTGCCGGCGATCACCTTCGGCGCCTCGAGCGGGAGCCTGACCACCGCGGGCAATCTCGTCTTCCAGGGGACCGAGGACGGCGGCTTCTACGCGTTTCACGCCGAAACGGGAGAGCAGGTCTTCCACCACGACGCGGGGCGCACGATTCGCTCGAGCCCGCTGACGTATGAAGTCAACGACACGCAGTACGTCGCCGTGATCGCATCGAACACCGTCCTGGCGTTTGCCTTGCCGTAGCGGCCTGAGCGCCCGACCAGTCTTCCGCGCGACGGAGTCCGTCGAAGGGCGAGGGTCTAGCGCGACGTGATGCGCTCCTCGATTTCCCGCATCATCTCGTTCTGCGAGATCCCGGTCCAGCAGTGCCCGCGGTCAGGACCAAACGCGATGCGCGCGTCGATGGACGGCTTGGTCTGCAGGAACTCATCCAGCAGATGGACGGCATTGTTGAGGTAGTAGTCGTCCATCTCGCCGACCCAGATGTTGAGCTTGCCCCGCAGCTTCGGCGCCAGCTCGTCCCAGTGCTGCTCGAGCACGAGCCGCAGGTCGTACGGCTCCCAGTGCCGCGTCACCGATCGGTCGATGACGCCGGTTTCGGGGTCCCACAGCGGCACGGGCCGGCCGTCTTGTCCTCGCGGACCGTACGCGGCGTTCCAGGCGCCCCACTGGCGACCTGACATGGTCCAGCTGTCGCCGCGACCGAGGACATTCTCCATCTGGACCTCGTGCCGCATGGTGAAGCGGACGCGACCATTCCGGTTCCGAGCGCTTGGCAGTTCGTGACCCTGTTCGTCGACGTAGGCGCTGTCGCCGCTGTAGATGTCGACGAGCTGGAACGCGGAGAAATCAACGCCGTCGGGGCAGGAGGCCCAGGCGCCGTTGAAGAAGTCGGGGTAGAAGATCTGGAGCGCCAGCGAGACCCAGCCGCCGGTGGACCCTCCGTCGAGCACGCGGGCGTGTGGCTCCCCGATGCCACGGAACTCGCGTTCGACATACGGAATCAGTTCCTGCGTGACGGCGTCGCCGTAGGGACCGTTGTTGGCGGAGTTGACCTGATAGGGGTCGCCATTCGGGCCGGCGCCGTCGAGGTGCAGCAGAACCATCCGGGGCGCGTCGGCGGCGAGCCAGGCGTCCCGGAACGGCGACCCGGGACGCATCATGGAGCCGACGCGTGTGTACCGGGAACCGTAGCCGCCGATGTGGACTCTGAGCGGGTAGCGGCGCTCGGGCTCCTGCTCGAAACCGGGCGGCAGGATGACGCCGGCGCGTATATAGATCGGCCGACCGTGGAACTGGGTGAGCAGGTCGGACCGGATCTTGATGAACCGCAGATACTCTTCGTCGGGCGGGAGCTGTTCGTCCGGAATCCGCCGGCTCAGCGTCAAACGCACGGGCTCGTTCTGAGCCGGTTCGAGCGCAACCTGCAGCGGCTCACTGTAGAGGCTGCCTGGCGCGCCAGGCGATCTGATGTCGCGGTTGGTGTTGAGAACGGCCTGCACGTGATACTCGCCGGCTGGCAGGTCGGCGAGCCCTTCGATCGGAAACGCGGCGGCGGTGGCGTCGAGAATTACCCGGTCACCGGGCGCGAGCGCCGGGACATCGACCCCGACCGTCGGCGTGGCGGTCCGGCCGGTGCGACCGATGAGGCGCCGGGGCTCGACCCGGTCGCTGGAGGCCATGACGACGAGGAGACGGCCCGGGGGCTGCGCCGGCAGCGAGGGGTCGAGCGTGACCTCGAAGCGGAGGCCCGGGCCGACCTGGCCGTGGAGGACGACGGCGGCCAGGATCGTGACGAATAGGGCCAGCAGGGTGCGGGTCACTCCGGTCTATCATAGTGTCCACATGCAGGGGAGGATCTGATGACCCGACGCAGACGGTGGGGTGTGGCTGTGCTGGCGCTGCTGGTCGCCGGCGCGGCGCCTCGAGACGCGGGCGCCCAGCGGCTCAATCCGATGATCGCGCTGCTCGAGGCCGGCGAGACGGTCTTCGGACCGATCTGGGGCGACAAGTCGCCCGATGGGGGGGTGGCGGTCTCGCGGAACAACGCGCTGGACTACATTTTCTACGACATGGAGCATGCACCGCTCGACATCACCCAGATGCGAACGTTCATGCAGTTCATGGTGGACCCGGGGCGCATCCTGCGTCGCGGCCAGCCGGGATGGGAGCGAACGGTGCTGGTGCGCATCCCGGCCTACGGGCGCGAGATGAACCAGTGGATGATCAAGAACATCCTGGACCAGGGCGCGCACGGCATCATCGCGCCCCATATCGAGACGGCCGAGCAGGCACTGCACGTCGTGCGGTCGATGCGCTACCCGCAGCGGGTCGGCGCCGCCGACATGGAGCCGGCGGGCCAGCGCGGCAGCGGCGCCGGCAACGCGACTCGTTTCTGGGGTGTGGGAGGCGGCGACTACCTCGCCAAGGCAGACCTGTGGCCGCTCGACCCGGACGGCGAGCTGCTGGTCATGATCCAGATCGAGAACCAGCTCGGTGTCGCGAACGTGGAGGAGATCGCGCGAGTGCCGGGTGTCAGCATGCTGATGGCGGCGCCCTCGGACCTGGGAATGGCCTACGGTGGCGACGGGGAGGCGGCGGAACGCGCGATCCAGCGGATCCTGGCGGTGTCGAAGGCAGCGGGCATCCCCTGTGCGATTACCGCCAGCGTGCGCGATGTGGAGCGGCGGGTGGAGGAAGGGTTCAGGGTGATCATCGCGAGCGGCCAGGCGGTGACGATCGGGCGGCGGGCGGCCGGGCGCGAGTGAACGGCGCCGTCGCGGGGACGCGGCGCCCCTCGCGTAGCGGGGCTCTGAGAAAAACTGCCTAGCGAAGCGGAGCTTCGCTAGAATAGCAGTCCGCTGACCGGAGCCGGTCCGCCTTCGCCAAGGCTTCGGCGGGATCCGTTCGCTGCCTTAGAGCACCCGGCGAACGGAGAGAAGCAGGAACAGGTAGCTGAGGGAAACCGGGAGTGTGCTGATGCCAGACCGAACCATCACGCCGTCGCCGCGCCGTCGCGCCATCGGTCTCGTTGCTGCGCTCGCGCTGGCGCTGGCGGGCGCCGTCGTCGCCTGTAGCCCACAGGGCGCTGGCGGTCCGACACAGCGGTTGTCGGTCGCCACGGGTGGTACCGGGGGGGTCTACTACCCCTACGGCGGCGGGGTGGCGAAGGTCATCAGCGACCATCTCGACGGGGTTGAGGCGACGGCGGAGGTGACCGCCGGGACGGTCGACAACCTGAAATTCATCGCGAACCGGGAGGCCGACCTGGCGTTCGCGCTGGCGGACTCGCTGGATGATGCGGCCGGGGGCCGGGGCGTCTTCGCCGACTTCGGCGCGGTGCCGGCGCTGGCGATCGCGGTGCTCTACGACAACCTGAACCAGTTGGTGACGCTCGAAGGTATGGGCATCGAAACGGTCGCCGACCTGCGCGACCGGATCGTGTCGACCGGCGCGCCCGGCAGCGGGACCGAGATCACGGCGCTGCGGGTGCTCGAGGGGGCTGGGTTGAACCCCGACACCGACATCCGGAAGCAAAGTCTCGGCGCGGCGCAGTCGGTGAACGCGCTGAAGGACGGCAAGATCGATGCCTTCTTCTGGAGCGGCGGTATCCCGACCGGGTCGGTGCTGGACCTGGCGTCGACACCGGGCCGCACCATCAAGCTGGTTCCGAACACCGGCACGCTGCCGTTCCTGCACGAACACTATGGCGACTCGGTCTATCACGCGGTGACGATCCCGAGCATCACCTACCCCGGCATGAGCGGTGACGTGGAGGTGGTCGGGGTGGCCAACATCCTGGTGGTGCACGAGGAGATGCCTGAGGACCTGGTCTACCGGATCACGCAGGCGCTCTTCGACCACCGCGACGTGCTGGTAGCGATTCATCCCGAGGCGGCGAAGCTGACGCTCGAGAACGCGGTGGTCGGCTCGACGGTGCCGTTCCACGAGGGCGCCATCCGCTACTATCGCGAACAGCAGGCCTGGACAGGGTCATGAGGAGCCTTGCTCAGGAGACAGAAGACAGAAGACAGGAGGCAGGCGAAGCCGGCCTGTCCGCCGAAGCCTTGGCGAAGGCGGGATGGCTTCGCCGACCTGCTCTCAGTCGGCTCTGAAGCGAGCCATCCAGAGCCTGTCGCCAACGAGAGTCGGAGCTCACCCTGTCTACCCGACTTGTACCGCCGGTCGATCTCCGCGACGACCCGGACGCCGAAACCCCGACACGACAGCTGACCGGCTTTCCCGACCGGCTGGTCAGGGTGCTGGCCACCGGGCTGGCGCTCTACGCCCTCTACTGGGTGGTGGGCATCGTCCAGCCGCAGATCTATCGGGTCAGCTTCCTGCTGGTCGCGCTGGTCCTCATTTTCGTGCTCTACCCGTCCATCCCCGCCTGGCGCCCCCGGGTGGCGGCGGTCGACTGGGCGCTGGCCGCCGTCTCGGTGCTGGTCCTGGCCTGGCCAATCGTCGACTTTGACCAGTTCGTCTACCGCGCCGCGACCCCGAGCGGGCTCGACATCCTGTTCGGCGCGGTGACCACGCTGCTGGTGCTCGAGGCGACCCGCCGCACGGTCGGCTGGATCCTGCCGGTCACCGCCATCACCTTCCTGTTCTACGGCTACTACGGCCCTTTCCTGGAGACGGTTGGTCTCGAAATCTTCGCGCACCGCGGCTACTCGGTGGCGCGGCTGGCTGGCACGCTCTACATGACGCTCGAAGGCATCTTCGGCGTGCCACTCGGCGTCGCCTCCACCTACATCATCCTGTTCACCATCTTCGGCGCCATGCTGCAGCACTCGGGCGCCGGGCAGTTCTTCATCACCTGGACGATGGCGTTGTTCGGCCGCTCGACGAGCGGCGCCGGCCCGGGCCGTACGGTGGCGATGTCGGGGTTCCTGCTGGGCACCGTGTCCGGCAGCGGCGTGGCAACGACGGTCACGCTGGGCGCGGTCGCCTGGCCGATGCTCCGGCGGGCCGGGTTCTCGCCCAACGTCGGGGGCGCCATCCTGTCGGCCAGCGGCATCGGCGCCATCATGGCGCCGCCGACCATGGGAGCCGCTGCGTTTCTCATCGTCGAGTTCCTGAATATCTCCTATCCGCAGGTGATCGCGATGGCGATCGTGCCGGCCGTCCTCTACTACCTGTCGATCGTGCTGATGATCGAGGCGGACGCGCGGCGGCTCGGCACCACTGCGGTCGACGTGGACGTGCCGTCCCTCGGCGTGTTGACGCGCCGGTCCGGCTACCATTTCCTGCCGCTCATCGCGATCGTGGCGCTGCTGTTGTCCGGGATGACGCCGTTCCGCGCGGTGTTCCTGGCAACGATGCTGGCCATCGCGTTGAGCTTCGTGCGGCGGGAGACCGCGCTCTGGCCAAAGCGGCTGGTGACGGCGCTCGAGACCGGCGGGCGCGCAGTGCTGGCGGTGACGGCGACCACCGCCACGGCCGGCATCATCGTCGGCGTGGTGACGCTGACCGGGCTCGGACTGAAGATCTCGGGCATCATCGTGGACCTGGCCGGCGGGAACCTGTTTTTCACGGTGCTCTACGCGGCGGTGGCGGTCTGGATGCTGGGTCTGGCGGTGCCGGTAACCGCCTCCTACATCATCGCGGCGGTGATGATCGCGCCGGCGCTGACGAACGTCGGCGTGCCGGAGGTCGCGGCGCACATGTTCATCTTCTACTACGCGGTGCTGTCCGAGGTCAGCCCGCCGACGGCGCTGTCACCGTTCGCGGCCGCGGCGATCACCGGCGGCAACCCGTTCAAGACGATGATGCTGACCTGGAAGTACACGCTGCCGGCATTCCTGGTGCCGTTCACGTTCACGCTGAGCCCGGAAGGGCTGGGGGTGTTGCTGCAGGCGCCGCTGACAGACATCATCCGAACGGTGGCGACAGCGGCCGTCGGCATCCTGGCGCTGGCGATGGGGCTGGGCGGCTGGCTGCGCCAGAAGGCGACGACCGTGGAGCGGACGCTGGCGGTGGCGGGCGGGCTGCTGTTGTTCTATGCGACGACGGGGACGGATGTAGTTGGCGCGGCGCTCTTTCTCGGCGCAATCGTCCTACACATCGTGCGCGCCACGCCACCTCAGGAGACAGGAGACAGGAGACAGGAGGAAACGGGAGGGCTGCGCCAGCTTCTGCAACGACGAGTCCAATCGGCCCGCAGCAGGTCCCCTCTCCCCACAGGGAGAGGGGCAGGGTGAGGGGTCAAGCTTCTCCTGTCTCCTGCTTCCTGTCTCCTGTCTCCTGGGGCGGCGTGGTGCGCACGATGTGTAGGACGAT
>DQNS01000012.1 GCA_015659035.1 Acidobacteriota bacterium
TGGTCGAGCATCGGGTTGTGGACGTTCGCCTGGCTGTCCCAGATGGCCTCATCCCCCCAGTACGGCGACGGTGCGAGGTTCGGACCGCCCGCACGCGGCGTATCCGGGTCGCGCACCGGCACCCGCACCTCCCGGACCGCGTTCCGGACAGGGTCGAGCACCGGGATGTAGTCGGCGCTCGCCTCGAGCGCGCCGTAGATCGGCCCGTTGGCGTTCACGGTCGGATTGCGCTTGTCGGTCGATGCCTCGTCGTGGAGATAGGCCGTCGGGTCGGCCCAGTCCCACTGCGTGATCACGACGTTGCGCTCGACCCCCTGCGGCCGCGGCGGCGCCGGCGGAACCTCTCCGGCCATGATCCGACCGGTCCAGTCGGCGTACATCTCGAGCGCGCGACGGCGCCCCATCCGATCGAGCGCGCCGCTCATGCTGCGTCCCGCCTGCCCCGACTGGATGCGCCGGTCCCAGGCCGCAACCAGGGAGTCGAACTCGCCGAGCTGCGGCGGGATCTCGCGGGTCGCCTTGTTGCCCAACGCGTGACAGGCGGTGCACCCGCCGGACTTCAGCCCCCGCAGCCATGCGGCCTGGCTCGGCACGTCCGGCGAGATGCCGTTGCCCTCCGGTCCGGTGCCCGGGAACTCATCCGGCCCCGGCACCTCGAGCAGCGAATACCAGTAGCCGGCCGGGTAGTACTGCGCGGCGGCGCGCGCGTCCGGTGCGACCACCGCCCTCAGATCCAGCCGCGTGCCGGGCGAGACCTGCTGTTTCGGCGAATCGACCAGCCCGTACCCGCGCACCCAGACATCGTAGGTCGCCGCCGGCAGGTCCGGCACGACGTAGCGGCCCTCGTCGTCGGTCACAACCGTCCGGTTGAACCGGGTCGGCAGGTCGGTCGTCTCGGCAATGACCCAGACCCCGGCTTCCGGACCGGTCGGGCCCGTGACCACCCCGCCGATGTCGTCGCCGTCAATCTGGACCACCGCCTGCCTGGCGCCCACTCCCGGCACGACCACCATCACGCACGCGGCCAGCACAACCCCAACCGCCCCGACGAGTCCGAGCCTGCTGTTCGTCATCTTCTCTCTCCCAGTGCTGTCTGCCGCATCTGACGCCTAACTCAGGTCTCCGATCTCAGCAGACAATGATGGTTGGCGAAGCCCTCCGACTTCTCCTGCCTCCTGTCTCCTGACTCCTGACTCCTTCGGGCACCCGTCATGGCAGCGCCAGCCCGACCCACTCGCTCTCCATGTCGCTCCAGCCCACCGCCACAACGATGTATTGCTTTCCGTCGGCCATGTACGTGATCGGCGCCGCGCTGGTCCCGCCTGGTAACTCGACTTCGGCCACGACCGCGCCGGTGCGCTTGTCATACGCCCGGAGCAGCTTGCCACCGACACCCTCCGGCGTGAACACCATTCCCCGGTCGACCCCCTCGCCGAGAAACACCGCGGTGGCTGTCACCAGCGGAGAGACCCGCCCCGCCTGCCCGAGCGGCGGCAGATTCAGATGCCGGATCGCCGGATGGTCGCGTAGACCATCGCCGTTCGGCACACGCCAGCGGATCTCCCCTGCATGGAGGTCGATCGCCACGAGGCTGCCGTAGGGTGGCTTCAGCAACGGCAACCCCTGCGGGCCCTCGGCGATGTCGAGCGCCTGCATCACGAAATCGACGTTCGACCGTGGATGTTCCGATCTCGTCAACCCCACCACGGCCGGCGTCCGGACCGTCGGCACGTAGAGCGTGCCGCTCTCGGGGTCGACGGCCGCCCCGCTCCAGTCGGCGCCCCCGACCAGGCCTGGCACCTGCACCGTGCCGCGTGTGCCACCGGGCCGCTCATCGATGAGGGTCGGCGGCGTGAAGAGTGGCCCCGAGACATACCCGGCCAGGATCGCTTCGGCTTCCCGGCGCAGCTCGGGGGTGAAATCAATCAGATCGCCGACGGTGACCCCCTGCTGCGCGAACGGCGGCGGCTTGGTGGGAAACGGTTGGGTGGGCGAGTACCACTCTCCGGGCACATCACCCGCTGCCACCGGACGCTCCTCGATCGGCCAGACCGGCTCGCCGGTCACGCGGTCGAACACGTAGGTGAAGCCTTGCTTGCTGACGATCGCGACCGCCTTGATGTCGCGGCCGTCCACGGTGATGTCGATCAGGTTCGGCGCCGCCGGGAAGTCGTAGTCCCAGACCCCGTGATGCACCGCCTGAAAGTGCCAGATGCGTTCGCCGGTCCTGGCGTCGAGACAGACCAGGCTCTCGGCGAACAGGTTGTCACCGGGCCGGTGTCCGCCGTAGTAGTCGTTGGTCGGTGTGGAGAGCGGCAGGTAGACGTAGCCCAGTTCCTCGTCGGCGCTCGGCCAGGCCCACATGTTCGTGTTGCCGGTGTACTCCCACGATGCACGGTCCTCGTCCGGGCTGGTGAGCCAGGTCTCGTTGCCAGCCTCGCCCTCCTGGGGCACCGTGTGGAAAAGCCAGAGCTGCTCGCCGGACCGGACGTCGAACCCCCGGACATCGCCGGGCGGCATCTCCTTGCGAGCCGGCATCGTCTCGTTGACGAAGTCGGTCACGGCCGAGCCGACGATCACGACGTCGTTGACGACCAGCGGCGCCGACCGCCAGGCGAACTGCGTCACGGTTCTGGTGTCGTAGCCCTGGGTCAGGTCGACTTCCCCATCGACTCCGAAGTCGGGGTATCGCGCACCGGTGCGTGCGTTCAGCGCG
The DNA here is from genome assembly GCA_015659035.1 of Acidobacteriota bacterium. GTDB lineage: Bacteria > Acidobacteriota > Vicinamibacteria > Vicinamibacterales > UBA8438 > NP936. The sequence continues at coordinate 2,717 of DQNS01000012.1, forward strand.
ACCAGGGTCGACCCGACGACGGCGATGACCCGAGCATCCTCGCGCTGCCGATCCTCCCAGTACGCGACCCCGCGACTCGCGCTGCCACGGCGGGTCGTGCCGTCGGGCAACGGATCGAACCAGACGACCTCACCGGAGGTCGCGTCGAGCGCGGCCACCGTCCCCAGCGCCGTGCTCACATACAGCCGTCCGTCGGCCATCAGCGGTGTGTTCTGCACCACCGACGGCGGCCGCACCGTACGGCCTTGCCGGATCGCGTCGGGGATCGTCGACTGGCGCCAGACGACCCGGAGGTCGCCGGCGTTGTCCGCCGTGATCTGGTCGAGCGGCGAATATCTCGTGCCGGCGGTGTCGGCGCCGTAGGCGCGCCATTCTCCGGTCTGCGCCGTGGCGACCGGGCTCGCCACGAGCGAGAGCAGCAAGAGGGGCGTGGCGCGTGACGTGCATGACATGGCTGTGCGGCAGTCTACACCTCAACTAGGGGTCGCACCAGCATCCGACGCTGTACCTCTCTCGTTGCCTGGATGACCGCAGGATATAATCTCCACACTCGACGCCTGACCTCCCACCGTCGTGGAGAACCGATGTCTCGCAGCTGGCTCGCCATCCCCGTCCTTGCCATGTGCGCGTTCCAGGCGCCACAGGTCGAGGTCCAGACGCCAGACTTCTTCGGCACGTGGGTCCTGGATGAAGACGCAAGCCGAGTCACCCCCGAGGCGGGGCTCGGGACATTCGGCGCCGTGGGCACACCGGCGCGCCTGCACATCACCCATGCCGCCAACGGCGACCTGGCTCTGCAAAGCGAGTGGAACACCAGCGAAGCCCGGATTGACCGGCTGGGCAGCGAGACTGTCATTCCGGTGGGTCCCGACGACAGGATGAGGGTCAGCGCCCGCTGAGACGGCGCGACCCTGGTCGCCGAGGGCCGCCGGCTGACCGCGGGTGGCGGGTCGACCATCCTGGGCGTGCGACGCACTCTCTCGCTGAGCGCCGACGGCGGGACACTGACGGTCGAGGCGATCACGACCACCGCCGACGGCCACGGAACGAGCACGATGGTGTACACCAGACTGGCCGACCTGGGCCCCTGCAGGCAATGGTCCGAACCGTGCGAGCCACGACGACCATGACGGCACACGCCCTATCGGTGGGCGCGCACGGCCATGGGTCAGCGCTCGAACGCACGCTGCGGGCCGTCGCCGTTCTCGGGCTCTTCTGCTCGCTGCCCGCCTGCCAGGAGCAGAACTGGGAGCAGTACATGGACGCGGCCGCCTTCGCCTTCCAGGACGCCCATTATGAAGAAGCGGAAGAGTGGTTCCTGGCAGCGGAACGGGTCGCGGCAGGCTTCGAGCCAGCCGACCCGCGCCTGGCCCTGACGCTCGGCAACCTCGCGGACTTCTATCACGCGCAGGCCCGCGACGACGAGGCGGAACCGCTCTACTGGGAGTCGCTGGCGTTGCTCGAGGGGATCGATGGACCGGACGCGCCTCGCGTCGCACGGTTCGTGGCTGACCTCGCCGGCTTCTACACTGTGCTCGATCGCTACGAAGAAGCCGAGCCGCTGTTTCTGCGCGCCCTCGACACCCTCGAGTGGGAGCTCGGACCCGCCCATCTGGACGTCCTCATGGTCCGAACCGGGCTGGCCGGGCTGTATCTCCAGCAGACGCACTACACGGAGGCCGAGGCGATCTACCGCGAGGTGCTGGCGACCATGCTCGACACGCCGGGTGCAGACCAGGACCTTCTGGTGATCGTCCTCCAGGAGTACGCCCTCGTTTTGCGACAGACCGACCGCGAGAGCGATGCACGTGCGCTCGAGGCCCGCGCACGTGCCCTGCGCGACCCACGATAGACACAACAGCCCAGAGGTCATGCGATGAAACCCTGGATCGGCGTCTCATGTGCGGTGCTTCTGCTGGTCGGTAGACTCGACGCGGCGACGGTCACGACCGTGATCGGAACCGGGGACGCGGGTCTCTCCGACACGCAGGTCGCGAACCCATATGGGGTCGTCGTGGGTCCGGATGGCGCGTTGTACTTCTGCGATCTGGACAACCAGCGGATCCGTCGTCTCGACCTGACTACCGGTCGCACGACGACGGTCGCCGGCAACGGCGAGCGCGGCTACAGCGGCGACGGGGGGGCCGCCACCGACGCCGCCCTCAACATGCCGCATGAAATCCAGTTCGACCGAGTCGGACACCTCTATATCGTCGAACGGGACAGCCACGCGGTCCGACGAGTCGATGCGGCCACCGGCATCATCTCGACCGTCGCCGGGACCGGGGAGGCGGGCTTTTCCGGCGACGGCGGTCCGGCGACGGCCGCCGAGCTCCGTCAGCCGCACAGCATCGCGTTCGACCCGCAGGGACGGCTGCTCATCTGCGACATCGGCAATCATCGAATCCGCCGGGTGGACCCGACCACCGGAATCATCGAGACCTGGGCCGGCACCGGAGCACGGGAGCCAACTCCGGACGGCGCACCGCTCGCTGGCACACCGCTGAACGGCCCCCGCGCGATGGCGCTCGACCCGAACGGCAATCTGTATCTGGCGTTGCGGGAGGGAAACGCCATCTATCGGATCGACCTGGCCGCCCTGACGATCCACCATGTGGCCGGCACGGGCGAGCGGGGCCACACCGGCGATGGCGGACCCGCCGCGCAGGCGACCTTGGGCGGTCCCAAGGGGCTTGCCTACGATGACGGTCGGCTGTACGTCGCCGACACCGAGAATCACGTCATCCGGATGGTCGACCTCGAGAGCAGAGTCATCTCCACAGTCCTGGGCAACGGGGAACGGGGAGACGGACCGGAAGGGGACCCGCTCCGCTGCCGGCTGGCGCGACCGCACGGGGTCTTCGTGGACGCCGAGGCCGGGCTCTACGTCGGCGACAGCGAGGCACACCGAATCCGTCTGCTTCGCTAGCCCGGCCTTCCCCACGCTCTCCACGAAGGAGAGGAGACAGGTGGCGAAGCCCTCCCGCCTTCGCCGAGGCGACGGCGGACAGGCGGCCTCCTCCGGCCTTCTGCCTTCTTGGAGCCGCTGAGCGCCCTAGCGGCTCAACAGATCACGGTGCACCACCGCGACCATGTGCATATAGCCGCCGACCTGGGCGAACTGGTCGTCGGCCGCCAGGAAGATCTCTTCCATTGCCGCCTCCGTCCGACCGAACGCCTCGTGATAGAGCCCGCGATACAGGTGGGCGTAGAAACGGGCGCGCGGTTGTCCCCCGGCGGCCGAGAGCACGTCCTGGGGCGTCATCCGGCCACTGAACATCTCGTAGATCTCACGCATCGGGCGACGCGGATCGGGCCCGACCGGCAAGAGCGCCTGTCGGGCTGCCTCCGGGGACTCGGCTCGCGCGACACAGAGGAAGTGCCAGGCGGAGTTCTCGACGTCGCTGGGGTTCACCGTCAGGTGCGACTCGAATTGGCGTCGGCAGTCCTGGTAGCGCCCGGCGTAGTAGAGCGCGATACCCCGTTGCCACAGTTGCGGCGCCGCGCCAGGCCGCGCCCTCGCCACCTGGTCGAACCCGTCGGCCGCCTCCTCGACCCGCCCAGCGCTGAAGTCCGCCACCGCCCGGTCGAAGATCTCCTCCGGCGTCTGGGCGCGCGCGAGGTTCGCTGCCGAGAGGATGAGCAGCGCGCCAAGCACCGCCGCTGGCCAAACCGATCGAGAATCACCGAGCGCAGACATGAGTCGCCATGAATATTCTGTCACTCGGCGCCCAGATCGAGGGCAACGATCTTCTCGCGGTCCCGGACGTCGAGCGTGTACCGACGACCGTCGGCGCGCTCCAGGCCACCGTCTCGAAGACGGACGGCGCGCAAGCACGGTCATCCCGTCCGGCGTCAGACTAGCCAGGAGCAGATCGCCGTCCTCGTCCATGATGATCGTCTTGCCGTCGGCGTGCAGCAGACCGGCACGGGCGAACCCGCGCGCCTGCCAGACGGTCTCGCCGGTCCGTATGTCGAACCCGGTCATGAACGCCGGCCCGAACGGTGGCCCCGTCGTTCACTGCAGCGCTCGCGCCCTACGTGTCACCAGCTGCTACTCGACGGCCACGAGCTCGACATCGAACACGAGGGTTGAGTACGGCGGAATCGGGCCAGACCCGGCCGTACCGTAGGCAAGCTCGGGCGGAATGATGAGCCGTCGCTCGCCGCCCACTCGCATGCCGACCAGTCCCTGATCCCAGCCCGGGATGACCAGCCCATCGCCCAACACGAACACGATCGGGGTACCCGCGGACGCGTCGAATTCCACGCCTTTGGCGTCCGTCTGGGTTGGCTCCCACAGCCACCCGACGTACTCGACGCTCACGGTAGCGCCGGTGGTCGCCTCAGCCCCCGCTCCGACCACGAGGTCGGTGATGGTCAAGGGCGGGACCGGATCAAGACGCACAAGCCTCACGTCGAACACGACGGAGGCATTCGGCGGGACAGCGCCAGACCCGAACGCGCCGAAGGCCAGCGCGGGTGGGACGATCAGCCGCCGCTCGCCCCCCGTGCGCATGCCGACCAGCCCTTGCTCGAACCCGACGATCGCCAGCCCCGAGCCCAACACGTATGTCGTGGGGTTGCCCACGGTCGTCTGGATCTGCTGGCCCTTATTGTCGGGCTGCGTGTCGTCATACAGCCAGAGGGTGAACTCGAGGGTCAGGAAGTCTCCGTTGGCTGTCGGGTCACCGGTGCCGACGATGAGGTCGGTGATGGTGAAGGCCGGGATCCCGGTTGGCGCGATCGAGTCGGTGGGCGTGAGCGGGTTGTCGGACTGGCACCCGGTCAGGAGTGCCCCGATCGCCGCCAGCGCTCCAACGGTGACCCCAGCAGCGTGCCTCGGCGGCCTCGATATCATGGAACCTCTTTCCGTGCCGGCGCCGGCACACGATGACCACCCAGTATACGCAACCGTGGTCCCCGCCGTGCCGCGGAGTGACCGCACGGACTATAATCGCGGAGACAGTCGGTATTTACGCTGTCCTCCGATTCACGTGGGACTCAACAAGGAGAACCAGAGATGAAGATCCTGCAACTGCTCTGCGCCGCTACCCTGCTCTGTCTACTCAGCGTCTCGCCCGCCCTCGCGCAGGCCTCCGAGATGACCTTCTTCCTCACCAGTGCCGGCTCCGGAAACGGTGCCGACCTGGGTGGCCTCGCCGGGGCCGATGGCCACTGCCAGTCGCTGGCGGCAGCCGTCGGCGCGGGCGGCAAGACCTGGCACGCCTATCTCAGCACCACCGGCCCGGGCGGCGTCAACGCCCGCGACCGGATCGGGTCGGGACCTTGGCAGAACATCAAGGGTGTCGTCGTCGCACAGAACGTGGCCCAGCTCCACGGCGAGAACAACCTGACCAAGGAGTCCGTGCTCAACGAGAAGGGCATGATGACCAACGGGCGTGGTGACACCCCGAACCAGCACGACATCCTGACCGGTTCGAACCTCGATGGCACCGCCGCGTCAGACAGCGACGCGTGCAGCAACTGGACCTCGGGCGCCGACGGGGCCGGAAGCGCCATGGTCGGCCACTTCGACCGCCAGGGTGGCGGTGCGAACCCGAGTTCCTGGAACTCGGCACACGGCTCACGCGGTTGCAGCCAGGACAACCTGATCGCGACCGGCGGCAACGGCTACTTCTACTGCTTCGCCACCAACTGACGTCTGGGGTGGGTCTCTATTCCCGCCGGCGAACTGCAGGTCCGGTAGCCGGGCTCAGCCGCTCATTGCCACCCGCTCCCGGGTCACCCTGATGTCTCAACCCCACCGCGGCCGGCGGCGTTCCCAGGACGCCGCCGGTCCCGTGCGAGCGTCGCGCGGTCCGCTCCGATTCGCGCCGGCGGTTGTGCTCCTCCTCGCCTCGACCGGTCTCGGGGTCGCCCTGGCGATCACCGCAGACCGCGGGGTTCCCGAGTCCGAGGTCGACAACCGGCCCGTCCAGATCACCGGCGACGGGTATGTCACGTCCGAGACCTGCCGGTCCTGTCACCCGTCCCAGTACGACACCTGGTACGGCTCGTTTCACCGCACGATGACCCAGGTCGCCACGCCGGACACGGTGCGGGCCGATTTCGACGGGGTCCGCGTCGCGCACACGCATGGTCGACCGATGTGGCTCGAGCGCGACGGAGACGAGTTCTGGGCCAACTTCGATGATCCCGGGTGGGAGGGTCCCGAGCCGGAGCGACCCCGAATCAGGCGACAGGTCGTGATGATCACCGGGTCTCACCACCAGAACATCTACTGGTACGCGACCGGCCACGACCGTGGGCTGAACGTGCTGCCGGGTGTCTATCTCATCAAGGAACAGCGCTGGGCCTCGCGCAGCGCCGTGGCGCTGCACCCGCCCAGCCAGTCGGTCGCGATGCTGAACGGGCACTGGAACGCCATCTGCATCGTGTGCCACACCACCCTGGGCAAGACCGCCTTCGACACCCCCTACCGATCCGAGCCGTTCGACCTGCAGGCGATCGACACGACCGTGGCGGAGTTCGGCATCGCCTGCGAGTCCTGTCACGGACCGGCGCAGGCGCACGTCGAGGCGAACCGGAACCCGCTTCGCCGCTACGGGCTCCACCGTGCCGGAGGGGTCGGCGACGGCGACCCGACGATCGTGCTCCCCACGCGGCTTGATCCGGAACGCTCGTCACAAGCGTGCGGGCAGTGCCACAGCGTGTGGGAGTTCTACGACCGCGCCGGGGAGCGCCACGCGAACCGCGCCGGGCTGCCATACCGACCAGGTGACGAGCTCCGGGACACGCGCTTCGTCGCGCAGCCGTCGGTGGATCGGGACTCGCCGGAGATCCTCGCCTTCGTCGAGGACGACCCGGAGTTCGTGCGCGGCTCCTTCTGGCCAGACGGCATGGTCCGAGTGTCCGGCCGCGAGTACAACGGCCTCATCGACTCTCCCTGCTTCCGACACGCCACCGAGCCGGACCGGACGCTGACCTGCTTCTCGTGCCACACGATGCACAAGCCCGCGGAGGACCGGCGTACGGTCGCGGAGTGGGCCGACACCTACCAGGTGTCGACCGGCATGGACGGGAACGATGCCTGTCTCCAGTGCCACGAACCGATGCGCGACGACCTGACGGCACACACGCGACACGGCGCGGAGTCGTCCGGCAGCCGCTGTTACAACTGTCACATGCCCTACACCAGCTACGGGCTGCTGAAGACGATGCGGAGCCATACGATCAGCAGCCCCACCGCGGGCGAGACCGCGGAGCTGGACCGCCCGAACGCCTGCAACCTCTGTCATCTCGACAAGACCCTGGACTGGACCGCCGACCGGCTGCTCGAGTGGTATGGCACCCCGGTGCCGGTATTGAGCGACGACGAACGGAGGGTGGCGGCCTCGCTGCTCTGGATCCTGAAAGGAGACGCCGGTCTCCGGGCGTTGACAGCCCAGGCCATGGGGTGGGTGCCCGCGCAGGAGGCCTCCGGCACCAGCTGGATGGTGCCGCATCTCGGCGAGGCGCTGGGTGACCGCTACGACGCCGTCCGTTTCATCGCGGCCCGGTCGCTTCGGAGTCTGCCTGGCTACGCCAGTCTGGAGTATGACTTCGTCGCCCCCGAGCCGGAACGGGTCAACACGGCTGTGCGGGTGCTGCGAGCGTGGCGGGCCAGCCCGGCGTCGCGGCAACGGCGCGAGCCGGAGCTGCTGGTCGACGCCGACGGAGCGCTTCGGGTCGACGCGATGCGCCGGCTCTTCGACCAGCGTGACCTGCGCCGGCTCTTCCTCAGAGAATAGTGACTCGCGTTTCTGATTCCGCCGTCGACTACTCCAGACGCCACCTCCGTTTTGGGTGGTGGTCGTTACTCTGCTTTCTCACCCTCGGCTTCGGGCTGGAGCTGCTCCACGGGTTCAAGGTCGGTTTCTATCTGGATGTGTCGAACGAGACCCGGCGTCTCATGTGGACGCTGGCCCACGCCCACGGCGCGCTGCTCGGTCTGGTCCACATCCTGTACGCGCTCTGTCTGCGTCTGTTTCCAGGCGTGGCCGCCGGCTCCCAGGGGCCGATCTCGTCGAGCCTCATCGGTGCGTCGTTGCTGCTGCCAGGCGGGTTCTTTCTCGGGGGGGTCGGCTTCTACAGCGGCGACCCGGGCCTCGGCATCCTGACGGTGCCGGTGGGCGCCACGCTGCTGGTGATCGCCGTGTTCCTGATCGCGCGCGCGAGTGCGGCGCTCGACGGGGACCCGGGAGAATCTGGACAACACCCGGGTGGCGGCAAGGCTCGGTAGGACGATCTACTCCGTCACCGTGACGGTGACGTTGGCCTTGGAGATGAGCATGGCATCGCTCGCGAAGGCGCGCAGCGTGTAGGTGCCCGGCTCGCTGAACGTGACGGTGGTCTCGAACGTCCCCGACGTCCAGCCGTCACCCTCCATCCCGTCCTCCCATTCCTGATACCCGGCCGGCTCGAACTCGGCGTCCGATGGCCCGCGATACACGACCCAGAGCACCGACATGTGATTGCGCGTCGGCGTCGGTTTCGAGTATTGCGGGATGTTGTCCGGGATGTCCGGCGCATCGTCAGGTGGAACCAGCGTCGGGTCCCGCCGGCGCGGCCGTGGCTCGTCCTCGTCTCGCTCAGGCAGCGCGGTCGGCAGTTCGTCGTCCCTCATCCGCGCCATCAGCGTGACAGGCTGGCCAACCGTGACCGATTGGTGGCTCGCCTCGACCGTCACGCTGGGCGCGACGTTGCCATACAGCTCTTCCACACTGCGACCGAACTGTGTGCGCCCATTCGACGTGATCGTGTTCACGTCGATCTCCCACTCGGCCTGCAACCATCCGTAAGCCCGCTGGGTGCTGCCCAGGCGGGTCACCTCCCAGATCAACTCACCGTCACGCGGAAAATCGGCCGGCACGCGCACCTCGAACTGGTAGCGGTTGGTGCGCGGATAGAAGTAGGCGGGCTGTCCGCGGTCTGGTTCGCCGGGTGAGAAGAAGTTGCTCTCTCCAACCGGCACGTGCGGCCGCTCGGCGTAGTTTCGGTTGAGATACCCGAACAGGAAGTTGAAACTGCCGTCGTCGTTCAGCGACCAACCTTCGAAAATCGGTTGGATGTCCTGTCCCGAGTTGAAGCGCTGCTGAGGCTGCGTCGCGATCGGGATGTCGCGCCGATTGACCTGGGCACGCCCACTCGACGCGGCGCCCAGCAACATGGCAACCGCCAGCCCTCCGGCGAACGCCGTCCGTGGGACCCGCTGGCACAAAGACATCATGTTTACCTTCCCACTGGGTGTCGACTCTGAGGATGCGCGCGAACGGCGTCTACGAAAAGCCCCCTGAGGGAGCTTGCGGCTCCCTCAGAGGGCGTGTACTACCTCTGAATATGGCGTCGCGATGACCCACAAACTCCTACTCGTTGTCGGTCTTCGCCTTCCGTGCCTCGAGCTCGGCCTTGTACTCGTCCTCGCTCAGGTCGAACCAGCTGATCCACCCGAACGCCATCTCGTCGACGGTCCGGCTGCCCCCACCGGTCCAGTTCTTCGCGTCGTGGTTGCCTCGATTCGCCTCGGTGTTGTCGTGATAGCTGATGACGTGGAGCGTCGTGCCCGCCGGATACACCGGCTGGTTGTCATTCTCGTAGTTGTAGACGATGTGCCAGTTGAAGTCGAAATTGGCGCAGTTGATCATCTCGGTCGACCCGGTCGGGTAGATCAGTTCCAGACACTGCCGTGTGCCCAGGAAGTGCATGTGCGGCTGGAACCCGGTGAGCTTCCCGGGCAGATACATCTTCGTGTAACCGTCGTGCCGCGTCACCTGACCGGCCGGGATGTCGAGCTCGCCCGTCACCCGGCCGAGCTGCCGCGAATAGAGGATGTGATCCGGTTCGAACCCCTCGGGATAGAGCACCAGGCCCAGCTCGGTCTGGTCGGTCACTTCCTCACCGACCGAGTGGTAGTGGAAGCTGAACCGCACACGCGCGTCGGCCTCGAGCAACCGCCCGGTGCCATCCGGATACACGTCTGCGTTCTTGCCGACCGCGTACTCGTTCAGGAAGGCGTCCGAGGAACTGTCGTTGAGCGGCGACTCCGGGTCGGTCACCGCGTAGGTCAGCGCATGGTGCACCACCCGCAGATCGCCCGCCTTGGTCTGGATCGCCTGGATATACCGGTCGGTCGAAATGCTCGTCGGGACGATGTAGTCGCCCCACCAGTCACCCGCCTCGGCCGGTACGGTATGCGGCGGCGAGGACACGATGACGTCCGGGTCGATCGTCCAGGCACCGAACTCCTGGAACTCGACCGGCGCCGGCGCGTCTTCCTGGTTGCCCCTCGGTGCGCCCGTGTCGACCCACCTGGCGATTGTGGCGACCTCGTCGTTGCTGAGCGACCGGTCGTTCTTGAACCCCTGCACGCCGACCTTCGGATCGATGTGCCACGGCGGCATCTCGCGCGCTTCGACCTTGTTCTTGATCGACCGCGCCCAGGGCCGGGCCTCCTGATAGCTCATCAGCGACATCGGTGCCATGTTGTCGGGCCGATGACAGACCTGACACGACCGCTGGAGAATCGGCTCGATGTCTTTGTGGAACGTCGGGTTCTCCGGCACCGCGGCGGCCGCCAGGGCCGGAACCATCACCGTTGCTGCAAGCGCCAGAAGCAGCACGTGAAGTCTGGCGTTTCTCATTCCTGCACCTCCAAGGCCAACGGAATAGTCACCATCGGCACGCGGCCAAGGCCGAGCACCTACACATCACCGTGGTTAGTGTAGCGTCAACGGTCCGGATTGTCCACAGAGACCGAAATGGGGAGTGGGTTCTCGGCGTAGCGAGGGCCGGCACACGCCGGCCTGTGGTACGATAAAACGTTGGTGCGACGGTGTGACACCGGCCTCCCCGTCTCTTCACCCTCGTCTTGCTCGTTGTCTTGAGACGCAGCTTCGAGAGCCCGCGACCCCATGATCGTCGGAGTTCCCACAGAAACGTTCCCAGGCGAGCGTCGCGTCGCGACCATTCCGGCCGTCGTCCCGGCGTTGACCAAGGCCGGCCTCGACGTCCTGCTCGAACCGGGCGCCGGGGTGTCGGCCGGGTTCCTCGATGCGACCTACACAGACAAGGGCGCACGGGTCGCCGGCGATCGCGCACAGCTGTTCGCCGACGCCGACGTCATTCTCCAGGTACGAGCGCTGGGCGCCAACACGGTCGCGGGGCGGGCCGACCTCGAGCTGTTCAGACCGGGTCAGATCGTCATCGGGTTCTCCGAGCCGCTCGACGAGCCACAGGCGGCATGCGATCTGGCCGCGCACGGCGTGACCGCGTTCTCGATGGAGCTCATTCCCCGCATCACCCGCGCCCAGAGCATGGACGCGTTATCGTCGATGGCGACCATCGCCGGCTACAAAGCGGTGCTGCTGGCGGCCGAGACACTACCACGGATGTTCCCGATGCTGATGACGGCCGCCGGTACCATCACGCCGGCGCATGTGTTCATCATCGGCGCGGGTGTAGCCGGTCTGCAGGCGATCGCCAGCGCCCGCCGTCTCGGCGCCAGGGTCGAGGCGTACGACGTCAGGCCGGCGGTCAAAGAGCAGGTCGAGAGTCTCGGGGCCACCTTCGTCGACCTGCCCCTCGACACGCACGACTCGGAGGACACGGGCGGTTACGCGAAGGTGCAGGACGCGGGCTTCCTCACCCGTCAGCGCGAGATGATGGCGCGGGTGGTGGCCGCCAGTGATGTCGTCATCACGACCGCACTGATCCCGGGTCGGCCGGCACCGATGCTTATAACCGACGCGATGATCGCCGGCATGACGCCGGGCGCCGTCGTGGTCGACCTGGCCGCCGAGCGAGGTGGCAACGTGGAGGCCTCGAAGCCGGATGAGACGGTCGTCGCGCATGGCGTGACCGTGCTCGGCCCGACCAACCTGCCGGCCACGGTACCGTTCCACGCGAGCCAGATGTACGCCAAGAACGTATCGACGCTCCTGCTGCACCTCGTTGACGACGGGGCGCTCCAGATCGATCTCGAGGACGAGATCACCCAGGGCACGCTGGTCTCGCAGAACAACGAGGTGGTGCACCCCCGCATACGTGACCTGCTCGCGAAGCTGCGCCCCAAACCAAACGGGCTGCTAGCGCGGTCGGACTGAGGACTATCGAATGGATGCGTTCCTAGCGCTGTTGACGATCTTCATGCTCGCGCTCTTCGTCGGGAGGGAGATCATCACGAAGGTACCGCCCCTGCTGCACACCCCGCTGATGTCCGGCAGCAACGCCATCTCCGGCATCACGATTGTCGGGGCGCTGCTGTCGGTCGCCGCCGAAGGCCTCGTGTCCACCATACTCGGGTTCCTCGCGCTGGTACTGGCCACGATCAACGTGGTCGCCGGGTTCCTGGTCACCCATCGCATGGTGGGGATGTTCAAGAAGCGGGACTGATTCGAAGGCTTCGCCGGCCCGAGCGCCGAGAACGGGACACCGACATTTGAATGCCGTCTTCATCGACCTGACGTATCTCTTCGCGTCGATCCTCTTCATTTTCGGAATCAAGGGGCTGACGCACCCGCGGACCGCCGTGCGCGGCAACCTGCTTGGCGCGACCGGGATGCTGCTGGCGGTCGTGGCCACGCTCGCCGACCGTCAAGTGCTCGGCGCCGGGACACAGGAGTTGGCGCTGATTCTCGCCGGGGTCCTGCTGGGCTCCGTGATCGGCGTCACGCTGGCGCTCAAGATCCAGATGACGGCGATGCCCCAGATGGTGGCGTTGCTGAACGCGTTTGGAGGCGGCGCCTCGGCGCTCATCGCCGGCGCCGTGCTGGCCGAGGTGGACGACCCGACGATGCAGACCGCGGTGGCGACCGTCGTCTCGGGCATTATCGGGTCGGTCACCTTCTGGGGCAGTCTGGTCGCGTTCGACAAGCTGCAGGGGCTGATGCTCCCTGACCACCCTGTCCACTTCCCGGCGCAGCAGGTGGGCAATGGCATGCTCGGTGTGACGGCGCTGGGACTGGGTGTCTGGGTCCTCAGCGACCCGAGCAATCTCGCCGCCTACGGTCTGCTCGTCGCGGTCGCCTCGGTGCTCGGCATCCTGCTGACGATCCCGATCGGCGGCGCCGACATGCCGGTCGCGATAGCCGTGCTCAACTCGTACTCGGGGCTGGCCGCCGCCTCGACCGGCTTCGTCCTGAACAACGACATCCTCATCATCACCGGCTCGCTCGTCGGCGCCTCGGGGCTAATTCTCACCCTGATCATGTGCAAGGCGATGAACCGCTCGTTGATGAACGTGCTGATGGGCGCCATCGGGCCGGACAGCGGCCCCGCGGTCGACGCCGACGCGATGTATGCCGGTCGCGTCAAGAGAACCTCCGCAGAAGAGGTGGCAATGCTGTTCGACGGCGCGCGGCGGGTCGTCATCGTCCCGGGGTACGGCATGGCGGTCGCCCAGGCGCAGCACCAGGTGCGGGACCTGGCCAACCTACTGCAGTCGCGGGGCACCGAGGTGGAGTTCGCCATCCACCCGGTGGCGGGGCGGATGCCGGGGCACATGAACGTGCTGCTGGCCGAAGCGAACGTCGACTATGACAAGCTGCGCGAGATGGACGACATCAACCCCTCGTTCGAGCAGACGGATGTATCGCTCATCATCGGCGCCAACGACATCGTCAACCCGGCCGCCCGCACCGACCCGTCCAGCCCGATCGCCGGCATGCCGATCCTCGACGTCGACAAGTCGCGCACAGTCGTCGTGGTGAAACGCAGTCTGTCGCCCGGATTCGCCGGCATTCCGAACCCGCTCTTTGCCGCCGACAACACGCTGATGCTGTTCGCCGACGGGAAGCGCGCGGTGCTCGATCTCATCACCGCCATCAAGGAGGGGTAACAGCGACGGCGCGATATAATCCGGGACTCGCACCAACGACCCGTGCTCGTCGCCCCCACACCGAGGAGTGTCGTCCATGAGCTTGAGCCTGTCGCCCACACGCACCAGACGGACGGTGCTACTCGTCTTCACCCTGTGTCTTGTCGGGTTGCTGAGGGTCGGCGCGCCACGCGCCCAGCCTCAGACGTCGACCCTCGCCATTACGGGCGCCTCAATCGTCGCTCGTCCCGGCGCCGACGGGGTCTCCGGCACGATCGTCATCACGAACGGCACGATCATCGCGATCGGCAGCGGTGCCACGGTCCCACCCGGCGCGGAGGTCATCGACGCCGAGGGCCTGGTGGCCTATGCCGGTTTTCTCGACGCCGCCACCCCAGTCGGCGCGGGCGGCAACGGCCGCGACCGGGTGTCCGGGTCGCCCACCGACATCGACCAGGACTTGACTCGCGACGCGCTCGCCGCGACGCGCAGCGTGAACCGCAAGGGCATTTTCCCCGACTACGCCGTCGGCCAGAACCTGCGCATCTCGACCGAGGACGCGGACATCTGGCGCGCTGCGGGGTTCACGGCGATCCACTCGATGCCGGCCACCGCGCTGCTCGCCGGCACCAGCGCCGTGGCGCTCCTGCTCGACTCGGCCGACGCCCCCGGCACCCGTGCAATCGTCGACGCCGACACCATGCTCGCCGCCGGCTGGCGGGCGCCCGGCGACGACTACCCGCGCAGCCTGATGGGGTCGATCGCCCATCTGCGCCAGACCTTCCTCGACGCCCAGCACTACCGAACCGTCTGGGACATCTACCGCGAGACCGACGGTGCCTCGCGACGGCCCGGATACGACTTCGCGCTCGAAGCGCTGCAACCGGTGCTCGACGGTGCGCTCCCGGTCGTGTTTCCTGCGACCCGCCTGGACGAGATCGACCGCGCGCTCAGCCTGGCGAACGAGTTCGAGCTCCGTCTGGTGATTGATGGCGGAGAGGAAGCGACCAAGGCGACCTCACGGCTGCAGGACGCCGACGTGCCGGTCTTGCTGCGTATCGATTTTCCGGCCAAGCCCCGCCGAAACACGCCCAATCTGGAGCGGCTCGAGGCCCGCGCCCGAACCATCGGCCGCCAGGTGACCGACGCCATGGTCCAGTCGGCTCTCGGTGTCGACCGCGACACCCGGGTAACGGAGCCGGCCGGCCGCTTCAACGAGCGCCTGCGTCTGTGGCAGGAGCGGGTGGGCACACCGGCGACGCTGGCCACATCCGGACTCTCGTTCGCGATCACCACGCGCGGTCAGCACAATGCTGGGCAGTTCCTGGCCAATCTGCGGCTGGCAATGGAGGCCGGGCTCTCGCACGACGCCGCCCTGCGGGCCCTTACGGTTGGCCCGGCCGGCATCCTCGGAGTCGACCGTCAGCTCGGGTCACTCGAGGCGGGCAAGATCGGCAACATCGCGTTGCTCGACGGGCGTCTGGGGGAGGCGAACACGCGCGTTCGCTGGGTCGTCGTGGACGGCGTGCCATACGAGCAGGCGCCCGCCGCGGCGGACGACCCGGACGACGACGACCAGCCTGACGAACCAGCGGCAGAAACGGCGGAGGCGGCTGGCGACGACGGCGTGCCTGTGGAGACCGATGCGAGTCGTGTGCCGGCCACCCGGACCGGCGGCGACGTCCTGATCCGCAACGCCACCGTCCTCACAATGGCCCAGCCGGGCATGCTCGAACACACCGACATCCTGGTGCGTGACGGGCTGATCGCCCAGATCGGCCGCGGTCTTGGTGCCCCAGGCGGCACCGTCGCCGTCGACGCCACCGACGCCTGGGTGATGCCGGGCATCATCGACGACCACTCGCACATGGCGTCAGACGGCGGGATCAACGAGGGCACGTTGTCGATCACCGCCCAGGTGCGTATCGAGGACGTGCTGCACGGTGACGACCTGACCCTGTATCGCGCTGCAGCCGGCGGGGTGACAACCGCGAACGTGCTCCATGGCAGCGCCAACACGATCGGCGGACAGCGGGCCATCATCCAGATGAAATACGGCGTTCCCGCCACCGAGCTGCAGTTCGACGACTACCCACGTGGCATCAAGTTCGCCCTCGGCGAGAACGTCACACGGCGCCGAAACCGCTTCCCCAACACCCGTATGGGCCAGGAGGCCGTCATCCGCCGGGCGCTCACCGAGGCGCAGGTCTACCAGGCGCAGTGGGATGACTACGAGGCGGAGGTCCGTCAGGCGGACCGGCGTGTCGCACCACCCCGTCGCGATCTGCGGCTCGAGACGCTGGCCGGCATTCTGAGTGGCGAGATCCTGGTGCACAGCCACGGGTACAACGCCGACGAGCTGTTCATGCTGCTCCAGACACTCGAGGAGTTCGGAGTCCGCGAGCTCACACTCGAGCACGCGCTCGAGGCCTACAAGATCGCCCCCGAGATCGTGGCGTTCGGCAACCGTGGCGCCTTCGTCTCGACGTTCGCCGACAACTGGGCATACAAGATCGAGGCGTACGACGCCATCCCCTACAACGTGGCGCTGATTACCGAGGCGGGCGGCCGCGCCATCCTCAACTCGGACAGCGGCGAGCGGGTCCGTCGGCTCTACACTGACGCCGCCAAGATGGTGCGGTTTGGCGGATTGTCCTATCGACAGGCGCTCGAGACGATCACCGTCAACCCGGCGATGGCGCTACGGATCGACGGCTACGTCGGTTCGATCGAAGTGGGCAAACGCGCGGACCTGGCGTTGTTCAACGGGCATCCCCTGAACATCTACTCCCGCGTCTTCATGACCCTGATCGGTGGCGAGGTCGTCTTCGAGCGGCCCGGCGACCGTGGCGGACCCTTTCCGCTGGCGCCCAAGCGCCCCACCCCGTCAGGCCCGGCGCCCCGCGACGCCAACCGCCGCTACGCCATCGTCAACGCCGAGATCCACCCGGTGTCCGGTCCGACGATTCCAGACGGCACCCTGGTGTTCGAGGACGGTCGCATCACCGCGATCGGGGCCGACGTCACGCCACCGGCCGGTGCCACGGTGGTCGATGCTGAGGGAATGTCGGTCTATCCCGGGCTGATCGACGGCGGCACGACGCTCGGTCTGAACGAGATCGGCGGTGTCGCGGTGACCCAGGACTCCGCCGAGAGCGGCGTCATCCAGCCGGACCTTCGGGCCGCCGTGGCGGTCAAACCGGACTCCGAGCTGATCCCGGTCGCCCGGTTCACCGGAATCACGTCGGCCGTCTCGGCGCCGACCGGCGGCCTGGTGCCGGGACAGGCGGCGCTGATCCAGCTCGCCGGCTGGACACCGGCCGAGCTGGCGTATGTCGACCGGCTCGCGTTGCAGATCAATATCCCGAACGGGGCCGGCGCGCTCGACATCGGAGCACTGCTGGGCCAGAACCGTGGCTCGGACGACGACGCACCGACCGCCGACGAGCAGCTGGAACGGTTGCGGGAGCTGTTCGCCGAGGCACGGAGCTATGCGGATCAACGAGACCAGGCGACCCAGGCCGACCCGCGGCTCGTGTCGTACGACCCGGCGCTGGAGGCGTTGATCCCGTATGCCCGGCGGGAGAAACCGGTCATCCTGAGCGCGAACTCCGCCGCGGCGATTCTGGTGGCGATCGATCTGGCGGCCGAGCTCGACGTACGGGCGATCCTGCGCGGTGGTCAGGAGGCCTGGCGGGTCGCCGACGAGATCGCCGACGCCGGGCTGGCCGTCCTGCTGAGCCCGCTCACGCGGTCGCCCAGCGACCCCTACGATCCATACGACTCCGTGTATGCGAGCCCGCTGCGGTTACACGAGGCGGGGGTCCTGTTCGGGTTCCAGAGCAACAGCGGGTCCGGCTCCCGTCAGCTGCCGTTCCACGCCGGGATGGCGGTGGCCTTCGGGCTGCCGAGAGACGTCGCCCTGCGGTCGGTGACCCTCAGCACGGCCGAGATCCTCGGTGTCGACGACCAGGTAGGCTCGCTCGATGTGGGCAAGCGCGCCGACATCATCATCACGGACGGCGACCCGCTCCAGGCGATGTCCAACGTCCGGTATATGTTCATCGACGGCCAACCGGTGGACGTCGACGACAACAAGCACACGCGACTATATCGGCAGTACCAGCAGCGTCTGAGCGGGCAGTGAGGCCGGACGAAGCCGACATCGTCACCCTGGTCGGCGTGCGGCTGATCCGGCACGGCAAGACGATCCTCGACGGCCTCGACTGGCGGGTGCGACCGGGCGAACGCTGGGTCATGCTCGGCCCGAACGGATCGGGCAAGACCTGCCTCTGCCAGATCATCTCGTTCTACCTGCACCCGTCGGCCGGGTCGGTTTCAGTGCTTGGCGGCGAGCTCGGCCACGTCGACGTCCGCGCGCTGCGGCTCCGTATCGGCCTGACCAGCGCGGCACTCGCCGCGATGATGCAGCCGAGGCTGACGGCTGAACAGATCGTCGTCGCCGGCAAGCATGCCGCACTCGCCCACTGGTGGCACACCTACGACGAGACGGACTGGACGCAGGCCCGCGGCAGCTTGGCGCGTGTCGGTTGCCTCGACCACGCCGGCCAGCGCTTCGGTACCCTCTCATCCGGAGAGCGTCAGCGAGTGCTGCTCGCGCGCGCGCTGATGGGAGACCCCAGCTTGCTCGTGCTGGACGAGCCGACCGCCGGGCTCGACCTGACGGGTCGCGAGCAGCTGATCCAAACCCTGGCCGGACTGGCTCAAGACCGCCTCGTGCCGGCGGTGGTGGTGGTGACTCACCACGTCGACGAAATTCCGCCCGGATTCACCCACGCCTTGCTGCTCGCGTCGGGGCGGATCGTGGCCGCAGGGCCGGTCGCGCAGGTGCTCACCAGAGATCGGTTGTCAGCCTGTTTCGGCCTGGCACTGAATGTCGAACACCGTCGCGGCCGATGGCGCGCCTGGGCAACCGGTGTCGCCGACCCCCTATGAGGACATACCTACTCTCTTACGTGACTCGATACGTGGAATCGAGGAAGATTCCATCCTCAGCCGACCGCGACTGTCCCGCATCTACTATCGAGGGACGTTCTTCGACTACCCGTTGAAGCCGGTCAACGCGCTGCTCGGCCTCGGACCGCTGGAGGCCGCCCGGATCGGATGTTCCTATCTGCGCGCACAGATCTGGCCCAGCCCCGAAGAGGTCAACTTCGAACAGTGAGTCAGCAATCGCTTCGGCACGAGACTCTTCCAGATCTTCTTCAAGAGCTATGCTGATGGTGGTCTTCGCCCGCCCAACGGATGGTGGCTGGCGACACGCGGCATTCTCTTTCATCAGCTCTACTGTCTGTACAGTGGCGCCGTGTACGTCGTCTCGGCCGTTCAGCACCGCCTCGGCCTTTCGCGCTGAGCGTCAATCACCGGCGACCGGCACGCTGTCCCGCAGCTCGCGGACGACCGAGTCGACAACTCGCGTGAAATCGCCGGTGTCGGCATAGACTCGCCGCTGCCGGGCGCAGCTGGGTCCCGTCTTCATGACCTCGCGGACGCGCATCAGCTCGGCGTGGCTGCCGAGCTGTTCGGACACCGGTTCGAGCGACTCGATCAGCCGGCCGATGCTCTCGGCCAGCGGCTCCAGCCGCCCGTCCTCATCGATGATCACCTCGGCGTCGAGCGCCCAGCGCGCCGCCCTCCACTTGTTCTCGCGCACGATCCAGTAGCGCTGCAACGGCAGGTAGATGCCTTCGTCGTACTGGTCGCCCAGCCAGACCACCAGCGCTTGGATCATCGCGGTCATGGCAATGATGTCGTCGAGCGTCGGCAGCCCGTCGCAGATCCGGACCTCGACGGTGCCGAACTCGGGGTGCGGGCGCACGCCCACCAAATCTCCCGCACCGACTCGATGGCCCGCGCGTTGACCAGCGTGATCATCAGCCGCTGGAACTCGGCCCAGTTCAGCAGACGATACGGCAACCCCGCGGTGGGGAGACTCTCGAAGATCTTCACCCGGCACGACGCGAGCCCCGTCTCCTCCCCCTCGAAGTATGGCGAGCTGGCCGACAGCGCAAGCAGGTGCGGGATATAGGTGCTGAGCGAGTTGAAGGTCGCGGTCGCCTTTTCCCCGCTCGCGATCCCCACGTGAACATGGAGCCCGAAGATCATCAAGCGTCGGGCGGGCCACTGGCAGCGGTTGACCAGCAGGTGATACCGCTCCTTCTGGGTGATGTCCTGTTCGGCCCATCTCGAGAACGGATGCGTACCGACACAGGCCAGCTCCTAGCCCAGCTCGTCACACAGCGCCAGGAGCGAACGAAGTCGGTCGGACAGCTCGCACCGCACCATCTCGATGTTCGCGCACACGTCGGTGTTGAGCTCGATGGTCGACGCGATCAGCTCCGGCTTGACGCGGTTGATGTCTGTGACGTGTTCCAGGATCCGGGACGCACCAGAAACGAGGTTCTTCGTCTCCGGGTCGATGATCTGCAGCTCGACCGCGACGCCGACCGTGGCAGTCGGGACCCGTTGAAGTGGATGCGCATCCGGAGGCCTAGCAGCCCGGTCAGTATATCCGGGCGGTGGGAACACACCGCGGGCGGGCCGGGCGGCGGCGGCGCCCCGAGGCACGAGCGCCTTTGCGATCACTACACTAGAAAGGTGACCCGCTTCAGAACGCCCCGAACGGCGCTCACCCGCTACGTGCTGTATCAGATCCCGGGTGGGCTGCTGGCGGCGGCGGGCGCGCTGCTGCTTCACCGCTGGGTCGGTCTGCCGGGGTGGGTCGCCATCGCGCTGGTGGTCGGCTGGGCCCTGAAGGACGCGGCGCTGTATCCGTTCCTGCGCGCCTCATACGAACCACATTCGGGCAGTGTCATCGAACGGCTGGTCGGACTCGGGGGTATCGCCGTCGAGCCGCTGGCACCGCGCGGTTACGTGCGGATCCGCGGCGAGCTGTGGCTGGCGGAACCGATCGCCACCGACGTGGAGATCCCACGCGGGCATCCAGTGACCGTCGACGGGGTGCGCGGCACGACCCTGCTGGTACGACCAACCGGATCCATAAGGAACATCGCAACGGATCGCAACGCTTGAAACGGCTTTTCGCGGGCGCCTCGGGAAGTTGTCTCGTCCCCGCGTAGCGGGGCTGTGAGAAAAGCTCGTCTAGCGCTAGCGAGGCGGAGCCACCTGGGTCGGGACGGTCTGAGGCGGAGCCTCGCTAGAGCTAGACGGCCTGCGTCTCGAACCAGGCCATCGTGAGACGCAACCCCTCTTCCAGCGATACGATCGGCTCGTAGCCCAGCAACTCGCGGGCGCGTGTGATGTCGGCCTGCGAGTCGCGCACGTCGCCAATGCGCGGGTCGGTGAACCGCGGCTCGAGGTCGCCCCTGGTTTGCTCCCGCATCATCCGGTACAACGCGTTCAGCGAGATGCGGCTCCCACACGACACGTTGATGACCCGCCCCACAGCTCGCTGCGCCGTGCAGGCGCGCAACGTCCCATCGACGACGTTGCGCACATATGTGAAGTCACGGGTCTGCTCGCCGTCCCCGTAGATGGTTGGCTGCCGATGCTCGGCGAGACATCGCGCGAACCGTGAGATGACCCCTGAATACGGTGACGACGGGTCCTGACGGGGCCCGAACACGTTGAAGTAGCGCACGGCCACCGTCTCCAGACCGTGCAGCTCGTAGAACAGCTTCCCGTACTGCTCCCCGATCAGCTTCTGCAAGGCATAGGGAGAAAGGGGGGCCGGCGGCATGTCCTCCTGCTTCGGAAGCGTGGCCGTGTTGCCATAGATCGACGACGAGCTGGCGAACACAACGCGTTTCACCGCGTGACGCTGCGCGGCGACAAACAGGCTCAGGGTGCCGGTGACATTTGCGTGGTTGGTCGCGATCGGCTCGGCAACCGAGCGCGGCACGGACGGAATGGCTGCCAGGTGTACCACGTAGTCGACACCGCAGGTGGCGCGATCGGCCACCGCCGAATCCGCCAGGTCGCCGACCATCAGGTCCACGCCGGGGACGTGCGCCAGGTTGTCGCGTCGGCCGGTGACCAGACTGTCGACCACGCGCACCTGCTCACCGCGCGACACGAGCTCTTCGACCACGTGCGAGCCGATGAACCCGGCACCGCCGGTCACCAGATACGTCGCCATGTGTAGGTATCAGAACGTTGGAAAGGCACCACGGGGGATCCCGGGTACCACACGCAGCGCGTTCTCGTAGTAGACCTTCCGTAGGATGTCGTCTGACAACCCGATGCCATAGAGCTTCCAGAACGCGTGATACCGCCGATAGTAGTCGAAGTATTCGTCCCGCGTCTCGAAGGTCCGCCAGTAGTAGGGAAACTCATCCGCGGCATACGAGTCCTTGCCGAACAGGACCCGGTCCGCGTACTCGGCGAAGAAGGCCCGCGCGGCGAGCGGCTGCCGACCGAGCTCGTAAAGAATGGCGCCGGTCTCGACCACGACGTTGGGAAGCCGGTCGAGCATGGCACCGAGCCGGCCAAGGTCGTTCGCATGCCAGCCCATGTGCGCGGCGATGAACCGTGTCTCCGGATGCCGCTCGAACAACCGGTCCCGTTCGGCCATGATCGCCTCGAAGCTCGGGTAGCGATCCGACGGGAGACGGCGACCAGGCCGCACGATCAGCTCGAGCCACCGCTCGTTGTAACGGTCGACCGGTTGAGAGAACTCGCTCGGCTCGCCCGTGTGGATCAGCACCGGGATGTCCAGCCGGGCACACATCTCCCAGACCGGGTTAAGCTCGAGGTGGTCTACCGGCACCCGCCGCCCCTGGGGGTCACGCACGGTCAAACCGAAGTTCTTGAACAACTTCAGCCCGACGGCACCTGCTGCCACGTCCCGTTCGAGCTGGGCCGCCGCCCGGTCGCCAAAGCCGGGCGTCACACCGTTGCCGAAGTCCAGGTTGGCAAAGACGACCATCCGACCCGGATGCGGGCTCTCGCGGATCGCTTGCACCCCGCGGGCAAGTGTCGCGCCGTTTCCCCCGCTCAGGTTCACGAGCACCTGGAGGTTCAGCTCGTCCATTTCGCGGACAATGGTGCTCCACCGCTCACCCGAGAGCCCGGGACGGTGGTGGCTGTGGATATCCACGACCGGAAACTTCGCGCTCGGCACAGGGTGCTGGGGCACCACCAAGGTGGACCGCGGCGTGTACTCCTCGACCGTCAGTGACCGGTCATCTGCCCGCGCCCCGCCGCGCCGGTTCGTCTGCGCGGTCAGCGATACCGCCACACCAATGAGCGTGATCACGCAGACCACGATGATTCCCCGCCGCATCATGATGTGCTTCCCCCTTGCAGGTTCGCGTTGAATCGGAGCGAAGCCCCCCTGTTCCTGGTTCCTGTACGGTCCCACACGAGAATCTAAGGGCCCACGCAAGAATAACTTCCCATTTTCGGCCGCCGATGCATCCCGTCTGGCGGCGTTGCTCGTCGGTCGAATACTGCCCGTATGCGCCCTCCTCGCGCCTTGTCAGCCGAGCGCCTCGACGCCCCACAACGGGAACTTATTCTTGCGCGGACCCTCAGGCGCGCACGTGCGCGCCTCGCGGGCGCGAAGTGGGGCCTTCGGGGTTCTCGCGAAGCGCCCGCGTGGGGTTCGTGGCGCAGCCCCGACTCAATAAGGATCCGCCGCAGAGGGACGATAAGCCGAATTCTGTTCCCGGCCCCGCACCCGAAAGCGCCGAACCAGGCGACGACCATTCCTCTAGCCCCGCCATCGCTGGCGGGGTCCAGCGACCTACCCGGAGGCTTCGGACGGGCCGTCCTGATGACGCCTCCCTATTTGGTCTTGCTCCATGCGGGGTTTAGCCTGCCATCCGCCTTACGGCGAACGCGGTGCGCTCTTACCGCACCTTTTCACCCTTACCTCGCCGAAGCACGCGTAGCGTGCGAAGGCGGGCGGTATGTTTTCTGTGCCACTTTCCTTCAGGTCACCCTGACCGGGGGTTACCCGGCGCACTGCCCTCTGGAGTTCGGACTTTCCTCCCCGCGCGACGCCACAGCGTGACGCCACGCGCAGCGGTCGTCTGTCCCTCTACGGCGGATTGTCAAAGAGCTAGCTGGGGCTCTGCCCCAGACGCCGGCTCGTCGCTTGTGGGGCCCCGACGCCCCACGCCGCTTCCTCGCAGGCGCGCACGTGCGCGCCGTTGCGACCCGGCCCATCTGATGTATCAGCTGGCGAAGCCCTCCTGCCTTCGCCAAGGCGACGGCGGGCAAGCCTGCTTCTTCTGCCTTCTGCCTTCTACGGCATTCTCCCCTACGCGTCGCTGTCCTGGCGAATCTGATACTGCTCCAGTTTCTTATATAGGTTGCTGCGAGGCGTGTCGATCTCCTCGGCGGTCTTCGAGATGTTCCAGCCGTGTTCCCGGAGCTTCTCCACGAGGAACGCCCGCTCGGCGACCTCCTTGAACTCCCGGAGCGTGCTCGGGCGGCTCGCGGCCGGGTCGGCCACACCCTCCCTGGGCTCGCCCCGCAGGACCCCGCGGACCTCGGCCGTATCAATCGTCTCTCCCGGCGTCATGACCATCAGGCGCTCGACCGTGTTCCGGAGCTCTCGCACGTTGCCGCGCCACCGGTCGCCCGACATCAGGTCGACCGCCGCCGGCGTGAACTGCTTCGGCCTGAAGTTGTTGTCCCGGCAAAAGAGCGCGGCGAAGTGCCCGACGAGCCGTGGGATATCCTCGCGGCGATCGCGTAACGGTGGTACCGGGATCGGAATGACACTGAGCCGAAAATACAGGTCCTCGCGGAAGGTGCCGTTGTCGATCGCCTCTTCCAGGTTCCGGTTGGTCGCGGCGATCACGCGTGCATCCACCTTGATCGTCCGGGCCGACCCAAGCCGCTCGACCTCCCCCTCCTGCAGCACCCGCAGCACCTTCGCCTGGGTGCGGAGGCTCATGTCGCCGACCTCGTCGAGAAAAATCGTTCCGCGGTCCGCCTGCTCGAACTTGCCGATCTGCTTCTGGGTCGCGCCGGTGAACGCGCCCCGCTCGTGCCCGAACAGCTCCGACTCGATGAGCTCCTCCGGAAGCGCGGCGCAGTTGACCTGGACGAACCGCTCCTTGCCGCGCCGGCTGTTCCGATGCACCGCGCGGGCGACCAGCTCCTTGCCGACCCCGCTCTCACCGTGAACCAACACCGTACTGCTGGTCGGGGCCGCGCGGCTGATCGCCTCGGTGACCTCCTTGAGCGCGGGGCTATCGCCAACCATCTCGTGACGGATGCTGGCCAGCTCGCGATACGAGCTCACTTCGGTCTTGAGGCGGCGCTGCTCCAATGCGTTGCGGATGTTCAGGAAGATGTTGTCCGTCTCTATCGGTTTGCTCAGACACGAGAACGCGCCCAGCTTCGTGGCTGTATGAGCGGTTTCCATCGTGCCGTGACCGGAGATGATGACCACCTCGACCATGTCGTCAATCTCCTTGATGCGTTTCAGCACCTCCAACCCGTCCATCCCCGGCATCTTGATGTCCAGAAACACGACATCCGGGCTCTCCCGTTCGACCACGTCGAGCCCTTCCTGCCCACTCCGAGCGAGGAGACAGTCGTGCCCGGCGTAGTCGATGGCCTGCTTCATCGTGCTACGGATGGCCTCTTCGTCGTCGACGACCAGCACACGCGCGTTCATCAGCTTCGACCTACCCCTCAGCGTCGCCAGCCTCCATTATAAGTTTCCGGAACGCCAGCTCGTCGATCGTCTCCACCCCGAGCGACCGCGCCTTGTCCAGCTTCGAGCCAGCGTCCGCGCCCACGACGACACAACTCGTCTTTTTGCTGACCGCCCCGATCACCTTCCCGCCGCGGGCCTCGATCGCCCGCTTCGCCTCCCGGCGAGAGATCGACGCCAGCGTTCCGGTAATGACGAATGTCTGCCCGGACAGGCTCTGTTCGACCTCGGCGACCGGATCCACTCGCTCCGCGTCCATCCGCACACCGGCCTTCTCGAGCCGATCCAGCAGAGCGCGGTTCGCCGGGTCGTCCAGGAACGACCTGAGGGACTCGGCCACGATCGGGCCGACCCCAACGACCGACTCGATCTCTTCGGTGGTCGCGTCGAGCAACCCGTGGAGGCCGCCGAATCGACGCGCCAGCAGTTCGGCCGCTCCCTCGCCGACGTGCCGTACACCGAGCCCAAAGAGCACATGCGAGAAGTCGCGGCGCGTGCTGCCCTCGATCTCGGCAACCAGGTTGACAGCCGACTTCGCTCCCATCCGATCCAATCCCTCCAACGTCTCCGCGCTCAGGTCATAGAGATCCGCCGCGTCGCGCACGAGCCCGCGGTCGACGAGCTGGCTGACCAACGACTCGCCGAGCCCCTCGATGTTCATCGCACGGCGAGAGGCGAAGTGCAGCAGCCCGCATCGGACTTTCGCCGGACAGACGTCGTTCGGACATCGCCACACGACCTCGTCATCACCCCGCTCCAGCGGCGTCGCGCAGACAGGACAGACGGTGGGCATGACGAACGGCGCCGGCGTCGCGTCTCCGGTGGGACGGCGGCTCAGAATCGGCTTGACGATCTTCGGGATGACATCGCCGCCCTTCTCCACCAGCACGATGTCCCCCACCCTGACGTCTTTTCGCGCGACGTCCTCCGCGTTGTGCAGGGTGGCGCGCTGCACGGTGGTTCCGGCCAGTTGAACCGGCTCGAACACGGCGTACGGCGTGATGGCGCCGGTACGCCCCACTTCGACACCGATCTCGAGCAGCCGGGTGGTCGCCTGATCGGCGGGGTACTTGAACGCCATCGCCCACCGGGGAAATTTCGCGGTCTGTCCCAGCTGGACTCGGTCGGCCAGGTTGTCCACCTTGATGACGACGCCGTCGGTATCGAACGGCAGCGCTCGACGACCCTCGGCCCACTCGCGGCAGAACGCGACCACCTGGGTGATCCCCTCACACCGGTGCCAGTGCCCCTCCACCGGAAGCCCCCATGCCGCGAGTTGTTCGAGGACCGCCGCGTGCCCGGCCGGTGGCGACGACTCACCGCGCGGGCCGGCTACATCCCGCTCGACCAGGTGATACATGAAGGCGCCCAACCCGCGACGCGCCACCAGCGCCGGGTCCAGCGTCCGCATCGTGCCGGCCGCAGCGTTCCGGGGGTTGGCAAACGCCGTTTCGCCGGCCTCCGCGCGCACGGCGTTTATCCGGTCGAACGAAGCCCGGGGCAGGAAGATCTCACCCCGCACCTCGATGTCACCAGACACCGCCGTCTTCAGCGCCAGTGGAATGCCGCGGATGACGCGCACGTTGGAGGTGACGTCCTCGCCGCGCACGCCGTCGCCCCGCGTCAGCCCACCCACAAGCAGACCGTCCCGATAGTGCAGGGCGATGCTCAACCCGTCGATCTTCAGCTCGGCAACATAGGACACCGCCGTGCCCGCATCCAGATCCAGGTCCTTCCGCACTCGCGTGTCAAATGCCGTCAGCTCCGCCTCATCGTAGGCGTTGTCGAGGCTGAGCATCGGAACGACATGCTCCACCGCCGCAAAGCCGTCGACCGGCCGGCCGGCCACACGCTGAGTTGGGGAATCAGGGGTAACGAGCTCGGGATGGACCGCTTCGAGCTCCGTCAGGCGGAGCAGGCGAAGGTCGTACTCGGTGTCCGAGAATTCCGGGTCATCCAACACATAGTACTGCTCGTCAGCATGACGAATCTGGGCCCGCAGCTCGTTGACTTCCTCGACGACGCGTTTGGGCGGCACCTGAGCCTTCGAGGCGGAGCTTCGCTAGCGGCTTACCGGTCGCGGGCAAGTATGTAGTCGGGCAGCGCCATCAACGACTCGAGCTCCGGTGTCTGAGGGAACTGACCGAGGTGTCGCTTCGCCGCGGTGGCGAACTCGACCGCCTTCTCGAAGGCTCGATCGAGGACCCGACCCTCGGTCAGCAGGCCGCGGAGCTCGCTCCAGGACGCGGGACTGATCGTCCGGTCGCGAATGATCTCCTCGAGCAGTCCGCGAGCGCGCCCCCCATCCTGCTGCAGGAGGTAGATGGCGGGCAGCGTCATCTTGCCTTCGCGCACGTCGCCGCCAACCGGCTTGCCGAGGACCTCCGCGTCCGCTGTATAGTCGAGCAGGTCGTCCACCAACTGGAACACGATACCCAGATTAAACCCGTATTCGCGCAGCGCCAGCTGCTGCTCCTCGGGCAGACCACCCAGAACCCCGCCGATCTGGGCGCTCCCACCGAACAGATAGGCGGTCTTGCGCCGGATGATCTCGAGGTGCTCCTCCTCGGTGATGTCCACGTCGCCCGTCTTCGTCAACTGGTACAGCTCGCCTTCAATCATCCGCATTGTCACGTCGCAGAGCAGACGTACCAGCTCGAGGGAATCGACGGTCAGCGCCATCCCCATCGACTTGATGTACAGATAGTCCCCCAGCAACACCGTGATGTCGTTGCCCCAACGAGAGTGGACTGCCTGACGGCCACGCCGGATAACCGAGTCGTCGATCATGTCGTCGTGGACCAGGGTCGCGGTGTGGATGAACTCGACGACCGACGCGTACAACGTGGCCCGTTCCCCCCGATACCCGCCAAGCCGCGCACACATCAGCAACAGCGCGGGTCTGACCCGCTTGCCCCCGCCGGTCTGGATGTAACGGCCGATCTCTGGAATCAGCTCGACCCGGGACTCGATATGGCGAACGAATTGCTGCTCGACCACATCCAGGTCCTCGCGAATGGGCTCGAAGATCTGGGCGAGGTCGGGTGGCGCAGAGGTTCTCGACAAGGCTGTCACTCGTGTTCCGGATCTGAGCATACTTGCGAGCCAACGGTCAATGCCACAACCTCTAGACATCTCCTATGGGCCAGATCGTCACGTTTGGACCAACTTTTTCGTCGCCGCCGGAGATGTCTAGAACTGCTAGCCGGACAGGTCGCGGCCAAACAAGGCCTCGAACGCGGCGGCCGTCCGCGCCCGCAGCATGTCGGGCGCCACGCCCCGGACCTCGGCCAGCCTGTCCGCCACGTGGCCGACCCACGCCGGTTCGTTCCGCTTGCCCCGATGCGGTACCGGCGCGAGATACGGCGCATCCGTCTCCACGAGCAGCCGGTCGTCCGGCACGACCGCAGCCGCCTCCCGCACCGAGTCCGCCGCCCTGAACGTCACGATCCCGGAAAACGAGACGTGTAACCCCAGCCCCACGGCCCGCTCAGCCATCATCGCGTCCCCGGTGAAGCAGTGGACGACGCCGGACACCGCCGGCCCGCGTTCGGTCAGGATCGCGAGCGTGTCCTCATCCGCCTCTCGGGTGTGAATGACGACGGGACGTCCGACCTGGGTCGCCACCTGGATCTGCCGCCGAAATACCTCCCGCTGGACCTCCCGCGGGGCGAAGTCATAGTGATAGTCGAGACCGATCTCACCCACTGCGCAGGTCCCCGCCCTGGCCTCGATCGCCGCGCGGACGTGCGCCTCGACGTCGTCCAGTCGGTCGGCGAAGACCCCAGCCTGATGTGGATGCACACCGACCGCGAACCGGACCGCCGGCCACAGCGCCGCCACCCGGACCGCACGCGCCGCCTCCGCCTCGTTGGTGGCGTCGAGCACGCACAGCGCCCCATCCACCCCGGAGCCCCGGGCGCGTTCGATGACCGCCTCGAGATCGTCCTGGAACACTTCATCCGCGAGATGACAATGCGAGTCGATCACGTGGTCTGGGCTCGGGTCTTGCAGCCCAACCCGAGCGGCTTCGGGCTTCAGGCTTCGGACGCTCAAAGGGCTGGCATGTTTCCGTTCACCTTACCGGACGCGCGAGCCAGGGGGCGCAGCGGCGGGGTCGTCAACCGTCACCAGGACCGGGCGGCCATCCAGGTCGGTCGCGGCCAGTATCATGCCGTTCGATTCGACCCCCAGCAGCGTGGCCGTCTCCAGATTGGCGACGATGACCACCGTGCGGCCGATCAGCGTCTCCGGCGCGTAGACCCGCGCGATACCGGCCACGATCGTGCGCTCCTCCGCTCCCACGTCGAGGGTCACCTTCAGCAGCTTCTTGGATTTCGGGATCGCCTCGGCTGCCACCACTGTCGCCACCCGCAGCTGGAGCTTCATGAAGTCGTCAAACGACACCCGCGGCGCCTCCGACCCAGCGACGGCCGGTGGTGTCTCGCCGGTTCCGGCCGCCGGCGCCGCACCGTCCTCCGACGCTGGCCGCACTGCCGCCGGCTCTGTCTCGTTCGTCATCGTGTCACCCGCTCCTTTCGATGCCGCCACCCCACCCGGTGCCGCTGCGACCGTACCCGGAGCCGGGCCGGCAGACTCCTTGAACAACACCTCCATGCAAGGAGTCTCGCCCCCGCGTAGCGGGGCTGTGAAAAAAGCCTGCGAGCGAGGTGGAGCCAACCGGGTCGAGACGGTCTGAGGCGGAGCCTCGCTAGATCCGTGGCCACAGCAGCGAGCCCTTGACGATCTGCCGTTCCCCACCCGCCCACGTCGTATCCCGGTCGAGCCGGATCTCGCTGATCGGCCCGACCTGCCCCATCCGTCGCAGAATCTCGGTGCACGAAGCCGGCATCGCGGGCCACAGCAGAATCGCCGCGATCCGCACCGCCTCGGCCATCTCGAACAATGCCTGGTCCAGCTCGGCGCGGCGGTCCGGCGTCCTGGCAAGGACCCACGGCTCCGACCGCGTGATGAACTCGTTGGTCGCGTCGACCAGGTCGAACGCCGCCGCCATGCCGGTGTGCAGCTGGTGCTCGTCCATCGCCACCCGGTATCGACGCACCACGTCCGCTGCCCGATCCGCCAACTGCGAGATCGCACCCGGCACCGGCGCCAGCCTCCCCCCGCGATACTTGTGGGCCATCACGGCGACACGATTCACCAGGTTACCGAGGTTGTTCGCCAGATCGGCGTTGTAGCGCTCCTCGAAACGCTCCCAGGTGAAATCTCCGTCGTGGCCGTAAGCGATTTCCTTGACCAGATACAACCGGAGCGGGTCTGGCCCCAGGCGGTCAGCCGCATCGAGCGGGTCCACGCTGGTCCCGAGCGACTTGCTCATCCGCTGGCCCTGCCAGTTGACCCACCCGTGTCCGAACACGCGTTTGGGCAAGGGGAGCCCGGCGCTCATCAGCATCGCCGGCCACACGACCGCATGGAACCGCGTGATGTCCTTGCCCACCACGTGCAAGTCGGCCGGCCACCACGCGCGGAAGCGCTCGTCGTCGGTGGCATAGCCGACGGCGGCGATGTAGTTAATGAGGGCGTCAAACCACACATAGACCACACGTGACGGGTCGAAGGGCAGCGGGATACCCCAGCTCTGGCCGGTCCGGCTGACCGAGATGTCCTCGAGGCCCCCCTCCAGCAGCCGCAGCATCTCGTTACGCCGCACGTCAGGCTGCAGAAACATCGGGGTCGCTTCGTAATGCTGGAGCAGCCGGTCGCGATATTTCGACAAGCGGAAGAAGTGGTTCTTCTCCTTGATCCACTCCGGCCTGGTCTGATGGATCGAACACTCGCCGTCGACCAGGTCCTTGTCCGGCTTGAACGCCTCGCACGACACGCAGTACCAGCCCTCGTACTCCCCTTCGTAGAGATCTCCCGCATCGGCGATCCGCTGCACGAGTGCGGTCACCGCCAGTTTGTGCCGGTCCTCGGTCGTGCGGATGAAGTCATCGAACGACACATCCAACTTGGCCCAGACCTCGCGGAACACCTGCTCCATCTGGTCGCAGAAGGCCCGCGGCTCGAGACCCAGCTCCAGGGCCCGCTGATAGACGTTTTGCGAGTGCTCGTCGTTGCCCATCAGGAAATGGGTCGACACGCCGCACAGACGCCGGTATCGCGCGATGACGTCCGCGGTCACCTTCTCGTACGCGGTGCCCAGATGGGGCCGGCTGTTGACGTAGTCGATCGCGGTGGTCAGATAGAAACGCGCCATCCTTCGCCGACTCCACTCATCTGCTCTACTCAGGCCGTACCCTTCGACACCGCCGCTCGACTACCCTGCTCAGGATGCACGGCAGGGGCGGACTCGGAGAGACCAGCGTCCTGATACGCCTGCACCGCAACGGCGTGGACCTCCTTCACCGACACGTCGTGTTGCTCGGCCAGCCGGGCGCAATCGTCGAACTCCGGCGCGACGTTGACCACCGCCGCGCCACGCCGCGCCACCTTGCACCGCACCTCGCCGAACCGGGTCGACACCGGCACCAGCTCGCGCCGTAGCGTCTCGCGGGTCACCTCGCTGTGGCGCAGGCCGATGGTTGTCGACTCGCGGAACAGGGTCGCGCTGACCAACTCGCGCCGGCCCGGCGGCACAAGCACGGTGACGTGCGTCCCCGGCCGGTTCTTCTTCATCTGTACCGCGGTGTAGAACACCTCGACGGCGCCAGCGGCATACAGCCGCTCCATCAGCACACCGAAGATCTGCGGGTTCATGTCGTCGATTTCACACTCGACGACCGCCACCCGCTCCCACCCGCCGTCCTGAGCCTCTTCCCCGAGCAGGACCCGTAATACGTTCGGGTACCCCGCCGGGTCGCGTGTGCCGGCGCCGTACCCGATCTGCTCGATCCGCATCGGCGGCAGCGCACCGTATTCACTCGCGAACTCGGTCACGAGCAACGCCCCGGTCGGTGTCAGCAGCTCTCCTGGCGGTCCTGCGGCATAGACCGGCACACCGGAGACCAGCGCCGCGGTGGCCGGCCCCGGCACCGGCAGGGTGCCATGTTCGCAGATCACCGTACCGCTCCCGACGTTGAGGGGCGAGGCCACGATCCGGGCGGCGCCGAACCACTCGAACGCGAACACCCCCCCGACGATGTCGACGATCGAGTCGAGCGCCCCGACCTCGTGCAGATGCACCTTCTCGACCGGCATCTGGTGGATCGTCGCCTCGGTTTCCGCGAGCCGCCGGAACAACCGGTTGGCCCGCTGTTTGGACGCGTCCGACAGCGCCGACCGTTCTACCAGTGTGGTGATGCCCGTGAGGTGTCTGTGCCGATGCGTGCCGCCGGCGTCGCTGGTCGTCTCGGCGACCGTGAACTTGGTGGCCGCGATGCCCGACCGGCTGACCTGCTCCGCCGACACCGTGCACTCGTCGTCGAGCGCAAGACTCCCCAACGCCGTCCGCAGCGTGTCGAACGGCAGCCCGGCATCGAGCAACGCGCCGATCAGCATGTCGCCCGACGCGCCCGAGAAACAGTCTAAATACAGAATCCGACCCATAGGTGTCCTGGTCGCTCCAAGGAGGCAGGAGACAGGAGCCCACCGAC
Source organism: Acidobacteriota bacterium (assembly GCA_015659035.1). GTDB lineage: Bacteria > Acidobacteriota > Vicinamibacteria > Vicinamibacterales > UBA8438 > NP936. The sequence goes on from DQNS01000012.1 coordinate 35,745, forward strand.
TTCCTCCTGTCTCCTGTCTCCTTCACGCGCTCCTCAGAGCCTCCCCATCTCCTTGAAGCTACAGTATCTCGCGTCAGCCAGCACCAGATGGTCGACCACCTCGATGCCCATCAGCTGCCCCGCCTCGACCAACCGCGCCGTCAGCGCCACGTCTTCGCCGCTCGGTGTCGGGTCGCCGGACGGATGATTGTGGAACAGCACGATCGCCGCCGCCCCACCGCCGGCCGCCTCCCTGAACACCTCGCGCGGGTGTACGAGGCTGGCGTCGAGCGTTCCGACCGACAGCACGGCCGTTTTCAACACCCGATGCTTGGTGTCGAGCAGCACGATACCGAACTGCTCGACCGGGCGCGCACCGTAGCTCGGCAGCAGATACGACGCCACGTCGCGCGGGGACCCGAGCTGCACGCGGCGACCCGGCTGGCGGACCAGCGTCCGGCGGCCCAGCTCGACCGCTGCCAGGATCTGCGACGCCTTGGCGGCACCGATCCCCTTGAGACGGCGCAGATCGGCCTGAGACTGTCGCGTGAGGCCGTGCACGCCACGTACGACCTCCAGGACGCGATTCGCCACCTCGATCGCACTTGTGGAACGAAAACCGTGACCGAGGATGACGGCCAGCAACTCGTTGTCGCCCAGACCTGACGGCCCGAGACGTTCGAGCTTTTCGCGGGGTCGGTCCTGAGGAGCGAGTGACTGCATCGTACCATACCGGTCGTAGAATGGCCCGAGAGAGAACCGCGGGCGGCGCGCTCGAGGAACGCTCCATGACCTCTTGCAAGAACTGGACACAGCCGTGCGCTGGTGGGCACGGGTGTACCAGGCTGAGAAGTACGTGAAACCTGCACTCCAGGATGGTGAGATACAGCGGAAATCCTGCCGGGCCACCGGAGCCGCCGCCACATAGCGACACGGGCGAACCTCCTACCAGGCATACTCGTGTAGCTGCCGCCACGGGATCACGGTCGCGTCGCTTCGGTGGCCAATCTTGGCGGTGACCTCATACGGACCCAACCGGGTGCCTGGGCTCAGAGACATCGTGGCGCGGAAAACCGGCCTATCATACCGGAACAGACGCCGGGGCCAGCCAGACCCGCGTCAGTCGTGCCAGCGACCGGTCAGGACGACCTGAGCCCAACCCGTAAGCCGGATGCCCGCGTCGGTCCAGGTTACATGCTGCGTGCCGCCGGGTGACACCACATCGACGTCTCGCGACGCCCCGCCATAGGCGGCCGCCGCCACCGCGCTCGCACATGCCCCGGTGCCCGACGCGGCCGTCGGGCCGACACCGCGTTCCCAGATCAGGATCCTGATCCGTGACGGCGACTCCACCTCGACCAGCTCGACGTTCGACCCGGCCGGGAACGCGGGATGCGTCGCCAGTACCGGGCCCAACCGGTGCAATCGGACGTCGTCCACCGACCCGCCGAGCACGATGCACTGCGGGTTGCCCACCGACAACTCCACCACCTCGACCAGCTCGCCGGCGACGTCGAGCGAACGTTGACCAAGCCCCGTCGGCCGTCCCATCAACGCCTCGAACGTCATCCGGTCTCCGGCCGACCCCACCAGCGTCAACGGGATCGTGCCGGCGTCTGTCTCGATGACCACCTCGCGAGCACTCGTCTTGCCCTGAACCAGGATGGCCGCCAGACAGCGGACGGCGTTCCCCGACACCTCGGCCACCCCGCCGTCCGCGTTGTACAGCGTCATCGTCGCCCCCGACGCGGTCGGCGCGTACAACACCAGCCCGTCGGCGCCCACTCCGCTGTGTCGGTCACACATCCGCCGAGCGAGCGTGGCGTGCTCGGCCTCGGCCGTCTGCGCAATCGGGACGAACAGGAAGTCGTTCCCGTAGGCGTGAGCTTTGATGAGATCGATCACGCACTGCTCCAAAGGAGACAGGAGGCAGGAGGCAGGAGACAGGAGATCATCGGAGGGCTTCGCCTACTTCAACACGGTCGAGTCGGTCTAGGTCGAGGTGCTCGCTGAGCTGAAGCTGGCGAAGCCCACCGGCCTCTCCTGCCTTCTGTCTCCTGTCTCCTGTCTCCTGTAGAACGTATTTCACGGTCTCAACGGGCTCTCGAACACCCAGGTAAGCCCACCGGTCAGCCCCACACGGGGGTCTCGTGACGTGAACCCGGTGACCAGGCCACCGTCGAATCGCACGGTGCCGCGCGTGTAGCGCAGCCCGAATGTCATCGTGGCGCGACTCTCCGTCCCTGGCGGCGGTACGCCAGAGCGGGTGCTGGCGCGACCGTTGATCTCCCCGACGATCTCGGCGCCCTCGGCAAACGCCCGTGCCAGCGAGAACCCGTAGGTCAACACATCGTTCTGCCGGTCCCCACGAGTCGGGTCCGAGAGAATGCCGAGCCCGACATTGCCAACCACGCGCACCGATTGCATCGTTTTGCCGACAAGCACGGACTGAAAGAAGTCGATCGTGTCGAGCCCGAGTCCACTCTCGTTGCTCGCGTTCGGCAGCCGCGTCGCGAACCGCAGAGCGATCGCGGGCATGCGCGCCCCCTCGCTGACGAGCTTGACCTTGGCCCCGACGACGAAATCGTCGAAGCTGCGTGCCGTGTCTCCGCTGAGGTCGAGCATGTTCGACAACGGCGCGTCGAACCGGTCAGCAACGTGGAGGCGGCTGTACGACACCCCGTCGATCTGGATTTCGGCGTTCGAGCCCATCCCGAAGCTGAGCCCCAGGCGGGGGCCGCGCAGCACGTTGCCCTTGAGCCCGGACACGGTGAAGGTCTCGTTCCAGGCGTGATCGATCCCGGCTTCGAGCAGAATCAACCCGTCGCCGATCGTCTCGGGGTCCTCGGTCAGCAGCGGCCGCTGCTGGGCGAACACCGGACCGGCCGTCAGACAGAGCCCCAGCACCCAGCATCCTCCGCTCGTCACCCTTCGCGTCATCGTCTAGGCTCCATGCGCATCCCAACGTATGAAACTGATCGCCATCGCGTCATAGGCGGCGTGCGCCACGATCGGCGCCAGCAGGCCACCGGCCACGTGCGCGAGCCCACCCAGCCCGAACCCCATCACAGCGACCCACAGCCCGAAGACCACCGAGCTCCGGCTGCCGATGTGCGCGAGCCCGAACAGCACGCTCGCCACGACCACCCCGAATTCGGCCTGCACCGCGCCCCGAAACAGCAGCTCTTCACCCACCCCGGCGGCCAGGCTGATGCCCACGATCTCGAGCGGTCGTACCGTGACGAACAACGGCCGCAGCAGTTCCCGGTACAGACGGCGGATCGCCCGCACGGGCTGGATGGCCGGAGCGGAACGCAACACCACGTAGTTGACAAGGGCCAGCAGGACCGCTGCGCCGAGCCCGAACCCCAGCCCCGCCACCGGATCCCCGGCTTCAACACCGAGCCCGCGCAGCCGGATCCACGCGAGGGCCACCCCGGTGAGCAGGCCTTCGCCGGCCAGCGCGACCACGAGCAGACGGCTGACCGACATCGACCTCAGAACGCCTTGCCGCTGTCGAGCAGAATCGTGACCGGGCCGTCGTTCACGGACGCGACCGCCATGTGCGCCTGAAACTCCCCCGTCTGGACAGATACGCCGTGCGCACGCACCGCATCGGTGAGCGCCGCATAGACGGCTCTGGCCTCGACCGGCGGCGCGGCCTGGTCGAACGACGGGCGACGCCCCCGGCGACAGTCACCGTAGAGCGTGAACTGCGAGACCAGGAGCACCGCCCCCTCGACATCCCGCACCGACCGGTTGAACCGATGGTCCGCATCTTCAAAGACGCGCAGCCCGACGATCTTGTTCGCCAGGTAGGCCGTATCGGTCGCATCATCGTCGCGAGCGATGCCCACGAGCACGAGCAGCCCGTGCTCGATGGCGGCCACGACTCGGCTGTCCACAGCCACACGCGCCGAGGTCACACGCTGCACGACGGCTCGCATCGAGGGATCCTCGCGACGCTGCGCCTCACACCGTTCAGACGATGGTCGGTGCAGCCTTGCTCGCAGCCGAGTCTACGTCGTGACGTTCACCCCGCCGAGCCGCGCCACGACATCGGCGCGTAACTCGGCCACCGGATTCAACCGCTGGTCGAGCAGGTGCCGGCCCGCCACGTTTCCGAGCGCTGTCAGCATCGATCGCTTGATGCCGGGGTGCTCGCGCTCGAGGTCGAGCAGCAGCCGCTTGACCCGCTGCCGTTGCAGGCTCAGGTCTCCGCAGGCCGGGCAACAGCAGCCGATCACCGGCAACCCGGCCATCTGGGTATAGTCCCGCGCCTCGTCCTCACTGACGTAGACCAACGGCCTGATCACGACGTGCCGCCGGTCATCGGACACGAGTCGGGCCGGCATCGCCTTCAAGGCGCCGGCGAAGAACAGGTTGAGCAGGAGCGTTTCGATGAAATCGTCCGCATGATGTCCGAGCGCGATCTTGGTCGCCCCGATGTCGTCGGCCACCCGATACAGCACGCCGCGCCGCAGCCGGGCACACAGCGAGCAGGGCGTCGCCCGCGCGTCCAGCTTGTCATCGATGATCTCGCCGATCGACGTGTGCTCGATCCGGAGCTCCCAGCCCCGCGCTTCGCACGTCCGCGCGATCGTGTCGTGCTTGTAGTCGCGATAGCCGGAGTCCACGTTCACCGCCACCAGCGTGAACCGCACCGGCGCCCGCCGACGCAATGCGTCGAGCAGCTGCATCAGGGCCCAGCTGTCCTTGCCGCCGGACAGACCGACCATGACGCGGTCGCCGTCCTCGATCAGATCGAAGTCGACGACCGCGCGGGTCATCTTCCGCGCCAGCTTCTTCTCGAGCACACTGTCGTAGGCCATCGATCCAGTTTACTGGAACGCACCACCCGCCGGTTCGCCCCGCCCACAGGGCTCTGGCCATCGGGTGTGGGGCGCGAACGCCCGGGAGCGGTCGGCCTCCAGCGTGGCGAGACCCGCGTCAACGAGCCAGCAGGCGCGGAATCGTTCTGTCCCAGGTGAACGCGGCGGCGCGGGCCTGGGCCGCGGCGCCGAGCCGTTCGGCGAGCGCGGTGTCGTCCGTCACCTGCCGAAAGGCATGGGCCAGCGACGCTGGGTCCGGCTCCACGACCAACCCCTCCTCGTCCGAGCGCACCAGTTCAGCCGGGCCGCCGCTGTCGACACAGGTAATGACCGCCTTCCGCGAGACGAACGCCTCCAGCGTCACCAGACCATAGTCCTCGGCGCGGGGCGGATAACAGACCGCGCGGCAGCGCGCCAGATGCTCGACCAGCTCGGTGTCTCCGACGCTACCCGCGAGGCGCACCCGCTCGCCCAGCCCCAGGGTGTTGATCCGCGACCGGAGAGTCTCGCACTCCTCCCCGTCACCCGCGATCACGCAGCGGATACCGCCGGCCACCGGGTGCGCGAGCGCCTCGAGCACGAGGTCGACGCGTTTGAGCGGCGACAGCCGCGATGCCACGAACAGGTAGTCCCCGTAGCCGTCGCAGCGGTAGGGGCGGGGCGGCGGCGGCGGATACAGCACCTCTGACGGGATACTGCCCCACCGCTCGAGCCGGCGCTGGATCGTCCGAGACTGCGCGAACACCCGCCGAACGTTGCGGGTCAGCAGATACCGGTCAGCCGCGTGAATCACCCGCCGGCGCAGCCGCTCCTTCACCCGAGCACGCCATGACAGCGGCCCGCTGAACCGTGGCCACTGGTCGTAGTACTCGCGCATCCGATGGTTGAGCCAGCAGACGTGCGAGGGGTGCCGTATGGCGTAGCTGGGGAACCGGAAGCTGACGACATGGTCGACCGGCTTCCCGTCGTGCGTCAGCCCGACGTCGGTCAGCCACGTCGCCAGATACGCCGCCCCCTGCCGACCGAACCGGTTCTGGGGTGTCCGGATCACCGTGGCGTCGTGCCCCGCTGCGCACAACGCCGTCGTCAGCCCATCGGCGATGACGAGGTGCCCGCCCTGGGCGAAGAGCGGATCCGACGTGACGACCGCTACACGAGCCACCGCATGCGCCTCAACGTCTCCGCCCGCCGTACTTTTGCCGATACCGCCGATGTCGATGGTGAAGATGTACTCGGACGCCGCGTTGCGCTGTGCCGGGGTGTACCGCGATCAGTCTGTGGATGTCGCTCTCAGCCGTGAGCCAGCCGCCCCCCGGCACGCCCGCTGCCGGCATCTGTCAACACCGAGGAACCCCCAGCGGTGAACGGCCGAGCCTCCTAAGGCCCGGTCAAGTTCTTGACCGGACCCGTCGAACCGCACTCCTCAGAATCGAGCCCGGAGACCGATGCCGAACTGCGTGCCGCCCACGTCGATCGACGGCGAGCCCCCGCTGGCCGGAATATCCACCGACGCCCCGGCCCAGCGCACAAAGAGCCCCCCACCATACCGCTCGGTCACCAGATACGTAATGTCGACACCCACGTTGCCACCAACGGCGCGCTCTGAGACGGTGCTGGTGCTAGCGCCGGTGATCGCGACAGTGTCGAACGGCGCCCCGACCTCGGCCGGCGTGAGGTTCGTGATGACGCTCTGACCGACGTTGAAAAACGACGGTCCCCCGAACACTGAGACATCGATCTGGTCAGTAACCGGCACGACCCAGACCGCCTGCAGATGAATGCCGGTTTCGGTGTGTTCGAGGTCCGTCCTGTAGAAGTTCCCGGTGCGCGGCCGGCCGTAGAACAGAGGATGGGGGATCGACCCGGTCACCGCGGCGCCGCTAGTCGCCGCGAACCTCGTTACCCCGAGCCCGGCTGCGAGGTTACGCCAGACTCGAACACCGCCACTGATGTCGAAAAATCCGCCTCCGCCGCTCTCGTGATTGACACCATACGTCGCCGTTTCATCATAGATCGTCGCGCTCAGGGTCTCCGAGAACGAACGGTCCCCGACCTGATATCCGAAGTTGACGCTGACGAACGCCGTATCTTCCCAATCGCGCATCTGGGCGTCAGCAGCGGGAGCCACGAGGCATCCCGTAGCGAGAACGCCGAGGAACACGAATCCACGTCTCATGATTCACCGTTCGTGGTCCTGCATATGATTGTCCACCCTTGAACTGAGACTCACTGTTCCCAGGTAGCCCGTGCCGCCAGGTCGGCTTGACATCGGGCGGCGACGTGACGGTCCTTCGTCGAGGGCCGAGCGTGCCACGCTGCACGACGGGCGCACTGAGCCCGAAATGGTAGCACAGGCCATCCTCTCGAGACCGCGATTTCTCGTAGCCCCATAGGGGACCGGCCGCGGCGTCCCCGTGGGCCAGACCCGCGGCAGCCGACGCCGACGAGCACGCCAAACCGGCGGACGATGGTCTAACGGGGACGGGCGGGGATCGGAGCGCGACCTACTGGGAAAGTAGGGTGGCCTCGAATTCCTCCGAGAGCAGGAGGTCCATGATCGCATCGCGATAGCCGCCTCGCGTTATCTCACGCAGAGAGTCGTCGGCGCCGGCCGCATCCGGAACGCGGTCCAGCAGCCCCGCGTAGAACGCCTCGAGTAGCTCCGCCGGCTGCGACTGCTCACGCAGATCGGAGAACTCCCGACTGTCGATCATGGAGCTGACGAGGCTCTCGAGACGGCCCCGCCGCACCCGTGCTGTGGCTGCCACGCGAGCGTTCGGATCGATCTCACGCTGCAGGATCGCGCGATACAGCCGCCCGGCGACCTCTTCGGCCTGGCGGCGTGTGTAGGTGCTTGGGGGAACGTCGACGGTCGGGGTCAACCGCAGCGCGACACCGAGATAGCGCGAGTCGGTCAAGCTCGGACTTCGGAACCCGTCGCGAGTCGTCACCGACAGGAGATACGCCCAACTCTCCCGCGAGAACACGCCACGCGGCGTCAGGGTGACCTGCGTCGGCACACCGGCCTGCACGTCAACGGTGGCCTCGCTGCCCCCGATGCGCACCGTGACCTCGTTGTCGACCGGTGCCGACAGGGTCACTCTCAATGAGGTAATCGGACCATCGGTGCGCATGATGATGTCACCATGGCTGCCGCCCCCGATCCAGATACGCGACCCCTCCGGCAGATACGCATCATCGTTCAGGAAATACAGCAGCACCGTGGGGTCTTCTTGATACACCACGCGGGACCGGACCTGGTCCACCATGATCGGCAGGTCGTTCACCATCGTCAGTTCGACAGGCAGCCATCGAAACGCGCCCTGCTGGACGTTCAGATACGGCTGCCTCGCGGAGACGAAGGGGGTGGCCAGGATCTGCACCGTGAACACGGCGCCGCCGAGCCAGGCTGCACACGCCGGACCAATGGACCGCAACGGCGGCATGATGAAGAACAGCACCGGATAGACACTCATATAATAGCGGTTGCCGGCCGGCCCGCCGCCGCCTGACCACGAGTAGGGCAGGAAGACCAGCAGCACGACCGCGGTGGCCGCAGCCGACGCCAGGATGAGGAATTGCCAGGCTCGCAGCTCGAGTCTGCACCACAGCGCCCAGACAACCACGACGACACCCGGGAAGAAAAACGGCACGAACCCGAAATGCCGGCCCACCAAGAAGTATCCGATGTTTCGGGTCAGCAGCCTGGCGAAACCTGTTGCGGTCGGCGTCTCCTCGAAACTCAGTTCGTTGGTAGACACGCTGACACCCAGGTCGGCGAACTCGGCACCTGACGCGTCGAACGGGAACTCATCATCCTGGTAGATTCGGCGCTCGCCTCCCTGGTAGTTCAGCTCGCCGCTGACCAGGGCATTGACGCCAAAGCCGCCGGCCACCACCAGCCCAAAGACCACTGCCACCCGAGCCCCATCGGCCCAGCGTCGGTGGTGCCAGTGCCAAAGCAGCGGCGGAATGATCAGCAGCGCATGGGACAGCTTCGAGAAGGTGGCGAGCCCGAGGAACACCGCTGCCAGCACATCGCTCCACGCTCCACGTCGCCACCACCCCGACGTCTTCGTTGAAGGAGACGCCACCTCCTTGTAGAACCAGGCGAAATAGGCAAAGAAGACGAGCGCGAAATTGAAGAAGTCCGACGACAGCCACACCATGTAGAGCGGCACGATCGAGACGCCGAGAAAACCCAGGACAAAGGCCAGGGCCGGCGCGGCGGGCGACCGCGCGGCCGCGAAGCGGTAGCCCGCGAACACGACGCCGGCCAGCAGCATCACATGAAAGAGCAGCATGCCGTTCAAGCCGGCCATCCATACGAGCGGCGCGACCATGACGGGATAGATGAACGCCTTGCCGAAGAACAGCCGGTCGGTCCGCCGATCGAGCTCACCATCGAGCTCTGGCGGCCACCAGGCGCTCAACCCCAGATGCAGCTCGCGCCCACGTTTCAGGTAGATCCCGTCGGGTCCGTCATCGTATGTCCTTTTGAACCGCTCGAGGTCCCGCCGCTCGTAGGTGAGATCCCGGTCGTAGGCCACGCTGAACGCCATCGCGATATAGGTCGCCTCGTCCCCCTTGATGCCACCGCCGGCCTGCACCAGATCAAGCGACAGGGACGCCCAGCCCCCCAGAATCAGGATCAGGACCGCCGCAAGGCCACCCGGATCTAGTCGGCAGTTGCCAAATAAACTCCGACTCGTCTTCGGGGCGGCGTTCACGGCGTCGCTCATGCGGCTCCTATGATAGTCGGCTGCCCCAACGTGTTCACTCACGGCTCGCTCATCGCTCCCTTCAGGCACATCGTCGGTCTGGCACCGCACGCGTGTCGGCAGAGGCCGCGTGACATCGACGAGATCCGGTCCAGGCGTGTCAGAACCCTGTCCCAGTGGGCCCGACCATCCGATATGTCCATCAGGAGCCAGGCGGACCTGCGCCCCTCTGGATCTGCCTCGAGGCCTCCACACAAACCCGAGACGCCCGAAATAAGAGTCCGAGCAGGTGGACCGGGACTTGCATTCCGAGCAGGTGGACCGGAACTTGCACGATGAGTCACAACTGGAGGCCGATAGCCGCACCCGCCAGGGCTGGTGTTCCCGAGCAGGGCGTAGAGGCCCCGACGCGCGGGAAATGAGACATGGCCCAGACTTGTAAGCGAACGCTCAAGACTGTCGTCTTGCTCGCGGCGGCACCCATGATGGTCGCCTGCGACTCGGAACATAGTTCCAACCCGCTCAGTCCGACCATCGCCGGTCCGCTGGCCGGAATCACCATCACCACGCCTGCCGCGATCCAACCGGTCGATGGCCAGTTGATCGCCGTCGATACCCAGCCGGTAACGCTGGTCTTTCAGAGCGCCGTGTCAGACAGCCCGCGCCCGTTTTGGCACGAGGCGCAGATCGCGGAA
>DQNS01000145.1 GCA_015659035.1 Acidobacteriota bacterium
ACGGCGAGCCGACTGATCTTCCGCGCCGCGAACATGTACCGCTCGAGCAGCGTCGGCGACATCGAGAGCACCTCGGCGATGTTGTCGAAGCCGTGGTCCGACTCGTCGGCCGGCAGCAGCGATGCCGCGTCTATTTCCAGCGCCAGCAGGTCACGGATCGAGTTGCCATACTCGAACTGGTTCAGGCGATGATCCGCGGGTCGGCCGGGATTCGGATGCGCCGCAGTGTCTCGATCGAGCTCGGTCTCCAGCCACGTCACGAACGCGTCGAGGGTCGGCTTGTCGGGGCGACGGCGGCCGGGCGGCGGCATCTCGCCGCTCCGAAGCTTCCGCACCACCTTTTCCCACGTGTCCGCGCCGGCACCGACGTGCTCGATGTCGCTCACGTCAAGCCGGAGCCCGGCCGTCGCGAGTCTTTCGTTATGACAGGTGACGCAGTACTGGTCGAGGAGGGCGCGGGGACCCGGCGAGGCTGTCGAGACGGCGGTGGAGGGTGTCTGAACGCTCGTGGCCTGAGGGCCCGCTGCGTCGAGCCGGGCCACGTAAAGGTAACACGCCGCAGCCACGGCGACCATGCACCCGCACGAAACGACCCGTACCAGCCTGAACATCCTGCCCTCCTACGCGACCGAGCGGACGTTGATTGGGACCGTCCCCACACTGGCAGGAAGGTCCACGAGCTGCGAGCGTGGTGCCCTCGTCCGGAGTGTAGGCGCACCGGCTCGCACCGTCAAGTAAGGCCATCGTAACGGGTCGCGCCGTCCGCCAGAGTCTCGTTCGAGGACTGGCGCCAATCTTTGTAAGACTCGTTGAATGTGATTACAATGTGGTCACATGGGTACGACAACGCGCATCATCAGAATCGGGAATTCCCGAGGGATTCGGATCCCCAAGGTCTTGCTAGAGCAGGCCGATCTGCCCGAGGAAGTCGAATTGCAGGTCGAGTCAGGGCGGCTGGTTGTGACTGCGGCTCAGGCACCACGAGCCGGCTGGGCCGACGCGGCGAAACAGATGCACACTTCGGGCGGCGACCAGTTGCTTGACCAGACGCATTCGAGCATCTTCGACGACCAGGAGTGGGAGTGGTAGCTCGGAGCGGCGTGGCGCGCGGTGACGTCCATCTCGTGCGCCTGGACCCGACCGCGGGAAGCGAGATACGGGAGACACGTCCTTGTCTGATCATCTCGCCAAACGAGTTGAACCAGCATCTTCGGACCGCCATCGTAGCGCCGATGACGACTGGCGGGCGTGAATACCCATGGCGCGTTCCGTGTCGCTTTCAGCGCCGTGCCGGCTTCGTTGCGGTAGACCAGATTCGAACCGTGGACACCGGTCGCCTGACGAAGCGCCTTGGGCGGCTAGGAACCGATACCGTGGCCGACGTACTGCGAACGCTACAAGAGATGTTCGCGGCGTAGGCCGAGGCGCCCAGCTCCGCAAGGCGCGACGAAGGAGAACACCGGGCAGCATGCGACCGAGAAGCAACGCCGCAGAGCGGGATGCCTCGACGCCCTCGGTGCCTCACCGTGATTACGGACGGGACCACTTGGCCCTGAGCGCCTCACGATCCACCTCCTCGCCCCGGAGATAGACGTGAGAAATACGGTGGGTAGTCTTGATGTCCTCCAGGGGGTTCGCATCCAGCACGACAAAGGAGGCGCTCTTCCCTGCTGCCACCATCCCGAGCTGGTCGAGCCCGAGGATGTCGGCGTTGATCCGCGTCGCCGCGACGATCACCTCCATGGGGCTGAGTCCACACGTCACCATGTCCCTCAGCTCCGTATGCGTGGTCCAGGCGACGCTCGTTCCCGAGTCGGTCCCCATGCCGATGCGCATCCCCGCGTCGTGATTTCTCGCAAGATTTCGGCATTGCAGCTGAAACAGATCATTCGACCCCCGGGGCTCAGCGGCCTCCCGGCGCTCGATTTGCCGGCGCAGGCTCTCGATCTCGAAGGGCGGCAGGGTCTCCTGTAGCCACGGCAGGTCATCCATCGTGACCGGCGAGCCGGGCAGGTTCGGGATCGTCCAGACCTCTGGGTACTGCCTGACCAGCGCCATGTATTCCTCGTCGATATCCCGGTCCCGAATCGTGTGGGCGAAACCGTCGATGCCGGCCCGGAGGAGATCTTTCGCGTCCTCGAGGGCGCTCGTCGTTCCGAGATGCGCCACGACCCGCATGCCGCGGGCGTGCGCTTCGTCGATGATTGCCCGGTACACGTTCGGCTCGACCTTCGGGACCGTGCCCCCTCTATCGTCGACCCAGACCTTGACGAGGTCCACGTTGTTCGCGTGGAGCTCCCGGACGGCCGCCCTGCCCTCGGCCTCGGTGAGCGCGCCGCGCGGGATCCCGAGGCGATACGCTTGCTGGGGACCTGCCATCGGTGTTCCGGCGATCCCGCGACCCGACGTGAGAAAGTGCGCCGCATTCGGGATCACCTCGTCACGCAGCTGGAACGCCAGCGCCTCATCGAACTCGAGACCCAGGCTCATGGTGGCCGCGACACCGTGATACGCGGACCGCTCGAGGTGCTCGATGAGATTCTCCCGCGTGTAGTTGTCTGTGCTGCTGGTTCCGTCCTTGATGTTGGTGAGCCCGATGTGCTGGTGGGCGTCGATCAGCGCGGGGATCACTGTCTTTCCTCTTAGGTCCACCCGCGCGGCACCCTCAGGGGGCTCCCTCTCACCCTGTCGGCCCACCCACGTGAAGGTGCTCTCCTCGACGAGGAAGGCGGAGCTCTCTACGGGGGCGCCGCCGTCACCGACGATGAGCCTGGCTCCCTCGAACCACATCGCATTCCCCGTAGTCTGGGGCGGCTCGCCGTCGGGCGAGCAGGCGATGGCCACGAACACGAGGCCGTACGGAAGCGTCCTGAGCGGTGACATGGCACCCTCCTGGTGACCCCGACGCGCATGAGGCGCGTCGGTCTGCGGACCCGATCGGCAGGAGGACGGCCTCGTTCTCTCGGCGATTCTCACACAGGCTCTTGCGATTCCTGGCATCGGGTGCTGTGTTGGCGGATAATGCGTGTGTCTGGATCGGTCGTCATCGGTCGACATCGGTCTCGACGGGGGGAGCCGGGACGGCAGCGTTCTCGGCATCAAGAAGGGCAGTGATGCGCGCGACATTCCAACACCTCCGGCTGCTAGCCTCGGTGTGGTTGCTGTGCGGGGCGTGGGTCGTCAGTCTGTGCGCCGCCGGTGCCGATCTTCGGCTCGTGGACGCGGCGAAGACGAGAGATTGGGAGGCGGTCGGCACCCTGTTGCGCGAGGGCGTGGACGTCGATACGGCTCAGGCCGATGGCGCGACAGCGCTGCACTGGGCGGCGTACTGGAACGAACGCGACACACTGGAGCGACTGATCGGGGCCGGCTCGAGGGTGAACGCGGAGAACGACTACGGTGCCACACCGCTGTGGGTGGCATGCGCCAATCGGCACGCCGGGATCGTGGAACGGTTGCTCGAAGCCGGCGCGAATGCCAACATGGGGTTGCGGTCGGGCGAGACGCTGCTCATGCGGTGCGTGCACACGGGCGATGCGGCGGCCGTGCGCGCGCTGCTCGCGCATGGCGCCGATGTCCACGCCAGGGAGCCGTCAAGAGGGCAGACCGCCCTGATGTGGGCGGTGGCCAACCGGCACCCGGACGTTACGCGCATCCTGCTCGAATATGACGCCGCGGTCGACGCCCGGACCACCGCCGTTCGACAACTCCGTGGCACGGGAGAGCGCAGCACCACAAGTCCGCAAGGCTCCACCTACTTCGACGCCGGAGGATTCACGCCGCTACTGTTCGCGGCGCGCCACGGCGACGTCGATTCGGCCGCGTTGCTGCTGGATGCGGGCGCCGATGTGAACGACACGGCCGCCGACGGCAACAGTGCCCTGGTACTGGCCGCCATGAGCGACCATGCGCCGCTCGGTGAATTCCTGCTCGAGCGCGGCGCCGATCCGGACGCATCGGGCGCCGGCTATTCCGCCCTACATGCCGCGGTTCTGCGGTCCCATCCCGGCTTGGTGCGGGCGCTGCTGGCCCGGGGGGCGAACCCGAACGTGCAGCTCGTCAAGGGCACGCCGGTTCCCCGGTGGACCTATCAGTTCATCTTCACGCTCAGAGAGAAAGGCGCCACGCCGTTCATGCTTGCCGCGAAGTATCTCGAACCGGAGGTCCTGCGGATGCTCGCCGCCGCCGGCGCCGACCCGCTGCTGCCCATGGAGGACGGGACGACGGCGCTAATGGCCGCGGTGGGGTTGGGTTTGAACCGCAGCACGAACCGCCGCAGCCAGCTGATTGCCCCCGAACTCGTTGCCGCCGAGTGGGCCAATGAAGGCCTGGTGCTGGACACCGTCAAGACGGCCGTTGACGCCGGCGCCGCCGCCGCCGACGTCATCAATGAGACAGGCCGTGGGGGCAACACCGCGCTCCACGGTGCGGTGCGCAACCGGTTTAGGACCGTGGTCGAGTTCCTCGTCGCCCAGGGCGGCGACCTGGATATCGAAAACGAGGACGAGACGACGCCAAGAGAGCTCCTGGAGCGTCTTGATGCGAGCTAGCAGACGGATGTCACGTTGGGCACTCGTAGGGGTGGGGCTGGCGGCCCTGGTGGGGGCCGGTCAGCTTCATCTTCAAGCCGAGCAGCCGACCAGCGTAGCGGACCGCGCTGAATCGTCCGCGGCGACTGCTCGGGCGCTGCTCGACCGGTACTGCGTGACCTGTCACAACGAACGAACCCGTACGGCGGGCCTGACGCTAGATGAAGATACGATGGATGTCTCCCGCGTGGGCGAAGGCGCGGCAATCTGGGAGCACGTCGTCCGCAGACTGCGCGCAGACGCGATGCCGCCCGCGGGCCGGCCGCGACCCGATGCGGCGACATCCCGCGCGTTCGTGTCGTGGCTCGAGACCGAGCTCGACCGTGCGGCCATGGCCACGCCCGATCCGGGCCGACCCGCCATCCACCGACTCAACCGCGCCGAGTATGCCAACGTTATCCGGGACCTGTTCGACCTCGAGGTCGACGTCCACACACTGCTGCCGGCCGACAACGAGCAGCACGGGTTCGACAACATCGCGGAGGTGCTGTCCGTCTCACCCACCCTGATCGAGCGCTACCTGGCGGCGGCGCAGCGAATCAGCCAGCGTGTGGTCGGCGACCTGGGTCTTCGGCCGGTGGCTCACACCTATCCGATCCATGCCGGGCTGAACCAGGATGGGGCGGTCAGCGTCGACCTGCCGTTTGGCTCGCGAGGTGGGGTCGCCATCGAGCACCACTTCCCGGTCGATGGCGAGTACATCATCCGGATCAGCCTCCGAGCGCAAGAGTATGGGTACGGCCGCGGCCTCGGGCGGGCGCATGAACTGGACGTGCGGCTGGACGGCGCACGCCTCACCACCTTCACGGTGGGTCGCGAGTGGGAGCCGGGACAGCTGCCACCGATGGGGTATGCGGGTAAGTTCGAACAGGTCTACGACTCGCACTCGTTCCCCGAGTGGGAGGCATATGCGCTCAACGCCGACAAGGGCCTGGAGGTCCGCGTGTCGGTAACCGGGGGCCCCCACCTGGTGGGGATCTCCTTCGATCGGCGATCGGCGCTGGCGGAAGGCATGTTGCCGCTCCCGCCCGACAGGTCGTCGTACTCGCACGGACAGGATGAAATGCAGGACGGCAACCCAGCCGTATCGGGCGTCCAGATCATCGGTCCCTACACCCCGAGCGGCGCCTCCGAGCTGCCGAGCCGCGACAAGCTGTTCGTGTGCCGTCCGACAGGCGGCACGGTCGAGGAGGAGCGGTGCGCGACGACGATTCTCTCGGCGTTGGCGCGTCGCGCATATCGCCGGCCTGCCACGGCGGCGGATGTCGAGACGCTGCTGGCGTTCTACGAAGACGGGCGCGCCGAGGGCAACTTCGACGCGGGCATTCAGGCGGCGGTCGAGCGCATCCTCGTTGATCCGGAGTTCCTGTTTCGAATCGAAACGGATCCCGCGGAAGTACCGCCCGACACGGCGTATCCGATCAGCGACCTCGAGCTGGCCTCACGCGTGTCCTTCTTTCTGTGGAGCAGCATTCCTGACGATGAACTCCTCGACCTCGCGGCGCGGGGACAGCTTCGAGAGCCGGCGGTCCTGGATCAGCAGATTCGACGCATGCTCGCCGATTCCCGATCGACAGCGTTGGTCGAGAACTTCGCCGGCCAGTGGCTGCAGCTGCGCAAGCTTCGGAACGCGGTACCGGACACGGCCACCTACACCGCGTTCGACGAAAGCCTGCGTGACGCGATGTGGCAGGAGACACAGCTGTTTCTCGAACACGAGCTTCGAGCAGATCGTCCCCTTGTGAACATGTTACGGGCAGATTACACCTTCGCTAACGAACGTCTGGCCCGGCACTACGGCATCCAGAATGTGTACGGCGTGCACTTCCGTCGCGTGACCTATCCCGACGAGACGCGAGGCGGGCTGCTCGGTCACGCCAGCATCCTCACGATCACGTCGTATGCGAACCGCACGTCACCGGTGGTCCGCGGGACGTGGCTGCTGGAGAACATCCTTGGGACACCACCGTCGCCACCACCGCCGAATGTCCCGAGCCTGTCGAGCGCTCGCGCGGATGGCGCGCCCCGCTCGGTGCGCGAACGGCTGGAACAACATCGGGCGAACGCCGTGTGCGCCAGTTGCCACAACACGATCGACCCGCTTGGGTTCGCCCTCGAAGCGTACGATGCGATTGGACGATGGCGGACCACGAACGGTGGTGGCACGCCGTTCGACACCGGCATCCCCATTGATGCGTCGGGGACCCTTGTCGATGGCACCGAGGTTCACGGACTGGCCGGGCTCCGGAACGTGATGCTCAGTCGCAGCGATCAGTTCGTGGAGACGGTCACCGAGAAGCTGCTCACGTACGCACTGGGTCGCACGCTCGAGCACTACGACATGCCGGTGGTCCGTCAGATCAGTCGGCAATCGGCGCCCGACGACCTCACGTGGTCGTCCCTCATCTCTGGTATCGTCAAGAGCACACCTTTCCTGATGCGGAGGTCAGAGTCATGATCGTGACCAAGACGGCGATTCCCCGCCGGACCGTATTACGTGGCGTCGGCGCCACGTTGGCGCTGCCGCTGCTCGATGGCATGCTCCCGGCGGCGACCGCGCTCGCGAACACCGCGGCACAGCCGATAGCCCGGTTCTGCACGGTGTATGTGCCAAACGGCATCGTCATGGATCGGTGGACGCCGGCGGCCGAGGGGAGCGCCTTCGAGTTCACCCCCACCCTGAAGCCACTGGAGCCGTTCCGCGATCACCTACTGGTGCTGTCCGGCCTCGACAACACCGGCGCCCGTTCGCGCTCGGGCTCCTCTGGCGCACACGCGAAACCGGCCGGCGCCTTCATGACCGGTATCGAGCCGCTGCCGACCACCGGCAGCTTCGGTCTGCAGCTGGGCATCTCGATGGATCAGATCCTGGCGAATACCCTCGGCCAGGAGACGCCGCTGCCGTCGCTGGAGCTCGGCCTGGAGGGGACCGACACGGTCAACGGTGTCGGGACGTGCGACGTCGGCTTCAGCTGCGCTTACCAGAACAGGCTGGCGTGGAGTGGCCCGTCGACGCCGCTGCCGGTGGAAACGAACCCGCGCGTGGTCTTCGACCGGCTGTTCGGCAGCGTCGATAGCACCGACCCGGCCGTGCGGAAGGCCCGCCTGCGCCGGCAGGGCAGCATCATCGACTCGGTGCTCGACAAAGTCTCTCGCTTGCAGGGGGGGCTTGGGCACGGCGACCGCGCGAAACTCGAAGAGTACGTGCAGTCGGTCCGTGAAATCGAGCGACGCATCCAGAACGCCGAGTCGCAGGGTCGGGAGTTGCCGCTCGTCGAGTCGCCTGCAGGCATCCCGGTGAGTTATGACGAGCATGCGAGGTTGATGTTCGACATGCAAGCGCTCGCGCTCCAGACCGACACCACCCGCGTTATCACGTTCCAGATCGGGCGGGAGCAAAGCGGCGCGACGTACCCGCAGATCGGGGTCTCCGACTCGCACCATCCGATTTCGCATCACGGCGGCGACAAGAACAAGATCGCCAGCTTGGCGAAGATCAACACCTACCACACCACGCTGTTCGCCTATTTTCTCGAGAAGCTCGCGTCGACCTCGGACGGCGAGGGCACCCTCCTGGACCATGTCATCATCCTCTACGGCAGTGCCATCAGCGAAGGGAACCGGCACGACATCAGGAACCTGCCGATTCTGTTGGCGGGCGGGGGCGCGGGGCTCATCAAGAGCGGCCGTCATATCAAGTATCCGGACGAAACCCAGCGCCTGACGAATCTGCAGCTGACGCTGCTGAACAAGTTGAGGGTGCCCACCGAGACGTTCGGCGACAGCACCGGCGAACAGCTCCGAGAGCTGTCCGACCTGTAGCTTCAGAGCCGCAGGTCTGTCCTTAGAGCGAAGCGAGGAAAGCCAGGAGGGCGGCGCGGGACGCCGGGTCGAGTTCGTCGAACCCCTGCCGGGCGAGATCGGCCTCCGCTCCATGGGCCCGGATGGCGTCGGTGACGGTCGCCGCGCGGCCGTCGTGCAGCAGTGGACGCCGGAACCGCAATCCCCACAACGCGGGCGTGCGAATCTCGTTCGGCGCGGCCGCCGCCTGCCCGATGCCGTCACCGGTGCCGACAGCGTGCAGGAGCAGGTCCGAGTACAGCGGGACGGCCCGGCGGTCGAACAGCGGGTTGGTGCTTGGACCGGTCTCGAGCGACGGCACGTGACAGGCGGCGCACCCGAGGGCGTCGAACATCAGCTCGCCCGCCCGCACCCGGTCGTCAATCGGGCCGCGGCCGATCGGCGCGAGCAACTGCATGAACGCCTCGAAGTTGTCGATGCCGCGACGGCCGGTGGCCCGCTCCTTGATATCCTCGGGGTCCGGGATCGGGTCGCACAGCCGCATCAGCTCCGGGCTGATGCCGAACGACTGCTCGTTGGGGAACAGGTCGCTGGTAATCCCCATCTCGTTGAGATACGCATCGGCCCCGAACGCGATCAGGGTCGCCTGCTGCGACTTCCAGCCGAAGCGACCGACCCGCAGCTCACCGGTCGCCACGTCCTCGATGACCGCCGCGCGGCCACTGACCCCGTCGCGGTCGAGGTCGAGCGGGTCCGCCAGGGCCAGCAACGTCTCGTCCGTGATCGCATCGACGAGCCCGGCGCCGAACAACGGGATCGGCACCCGGCGCGCGATGACATTCGCCTCGGCCGGAATCACCACCTGACAGCCGTGGGTGGGAATGGAGAACAGCTGGAACAGGGAACCGGCGTCCGGGTCGAAGTCCGAGTAGTTCCCGTTCGCGTCGACCATCCCCGCTCGCAGCGCGGCCACTGGAGAGATCCCCCCGACGGCCGGCACGTTGTGACACCCGCCGCAGCTCGTCCCGTTGTAGGCCGGTCCCAGTCCTTCCTCGGCGTCCTCCACCTCGAGGAAATCTTCGAGCCCGATCCTGAACAGCTCAAACTCCAGTGCGGTCAGCCCGGGCAACGGGTCGCCGGGAGCCGGTGGCGCCTGGGCCAGCAGGGTGGCAGCGAGCCACACACTCGAAATCAGTGCCGTCAAGCCGCTCGCCCTTCGAAAAGGACGCCCTGCACCCTGCTCAGGGTGACCGCTCGATGTCGTTGCGGCGTGAAGGCTACACCTCATCATCATCCTCATCATCCTCCGTCCCGTTCTCGCCGGTGGCATCAGGGGCCGCATCAGCAGCCTCATCGTCCTCATCAGGCTCATCAGGCGCGTCTTCCTCGTCGGCCGCGGTCACGATGATCTCGCCCTTCATGAAGTTATGACCGGCCCCGCAGAGCTTCGAGCACTCGAACCGATACGTCCCCGGTTCGTCCGCCTCGAACACCACCACCGCCTCCCCGAGCCGCCGCTTCGGGATGATGACGTTGCGGCCACCCACGATGTGGAACCCGTGGTTGGTATCTTCGCTGCGGATGTGGATCTCGACCGTGGTCCCGACCGGCACCTCAATGCGGGACGGGGTGAAGGTGAACCGCTCGGCCACGATCTGGACCACCTGCCGCTCCTGGGCCACCGCGTTCCCGGTGAGCGCGAGCAGCACCAGCGCGCCGGGTGTCACCACGCGGGCCATCCAACCGTGCCATTGCAGCATCAAAACCACCATCCCAGTCCGATGTTGAGCGAGTTCGGCTCGTCGACCACCTCACTCTGGTTGCGCACGACCGAGTAGTCGAGCTTCAGCACCACGTCCGGGTCCGGGTAGTACGAGAACCCGACCACCCAGGCGTCGCGGTCGAACTGCCGGAGCGGTCGGAACCCGCCCGGCATCCGATACTGCGTGTCGAAGTTCTCGTAGCGCACGAAGACCGCCGCCTCGCGCGGCGCCGGATTCGGCAGGACGAAGTAGGAGGCCTCCAGATAGAACCCGCGGATCTGCCGCGCGACGTTCGGGCTGACGCCGATGGTCCGCTGCAGCGTCCGGTTCAGCTCACCCATCCCGTCCAGCCAGACATGGGCATACTGCGCACGTGCTTCGAGCTCGCCCACGCGGTAGCGGGCGTCCACCTCCCCCAACGTGACCTGGGTCTCGACCCGGGGAAAGCTGAACCCTGTCCTGCCGCGCCAGAAGCTGGCGCCCGCCCACAGCCCGGGCACGCCTACATACTCCACCCGGCCGGTGGTGGCCACGTTGCGGACGTTCGCCTCGGCCCCTTTCTGCCGGCCACCACGCACCCCCTCGTCGGCGCTGAAGCCGGCGGCGTCGAGTGGCGCCATCACGTAAGCCCGATAGCGGAGGCCGCGACCTACCTCGCCGTGCACCCCCGCGCCCACCTCGAACCAGGTGCTTGGCACGATGACGGTATCGACGAACGGCCGCTCGACGCCGTGATACACGGGTGGCTCGTGCCGCTCGTTGATGATGCCGACCGGCACCAGGAGCATCCCGGCGCGGAAGCTCAGCTCGCGGGTGACGAGGAAGTCGATGTAGGCCTGTTCCAGCTCGAGCTCCCCCGCCTCTTCGAGCCCCTCGACGAACGCGTGCTCCACCTCGAGCTCGGACACGAACCGGACCCGATCCGAGAAGCTGTGCGTGAACAGCAACACGAACCGGTGAAAATCGAGCGTGGCGTCCTGGTACTCGACGTTGTTGAAATGGAAGTCCATATAGCCGGAGATCGAGCTGGACAGCGGAGCCGACGGCGTCTCGGCCGGCTCCTGTGCGGCCAGGCGCTCGAGCCGCAGCATTGGGACCTCTGGCAACCGGAGGCGAGTGCGTGAGAGCCGGTCACCGAGCCGCCATCCACCGGCCGCCCATTCGGTCAACTGGCCGAACGCGTGGCGCTCGGGCGGCACAGGCCGCGTCTGAGCGGTGGCAGCCGGAACCGCCACGCCCAGGGCGAGCGAGGCCGTCAGGAGCGTGGCGCCCACCGCCGAAGAGAACGAGCGATTTTTACGCATAGAAATCAACAGCTTCACACCTAGCCGCACAAGATTTCTATATATCAAAATACAAATTTCGACAGCTGTCAACCAGTCGACAAGAACACCCATGCCACTGCTCAGGATGTAGCGCCCCCGGTAGCAAGGCCCTTTCAACGAAGGACCACGTATGAACGGTGTGGGATCAGGCGTGTTCCCGTGCGACGGCCTCGTTCAGCTCGACGCCGAACCCGGGCGCGTCGGGGACGCGGATGCGGCCGTTCTCGAAGCGCTCCGGTGGCTCGAGCAGGTCGCCGCGCCAGGGCACCTCGCCCCATTGGTGCTCCAGGATGTCGAAGTTCGACATGGCGGCGCAGAGCTGGACACTGGCGGCCGTGGCGACCGGCCCGCTCGGGTTGTGCGGCGACACGGCGACCCCATACAGATCGGCGATGGCCGCGATCCGCCGCGCCTCGGTCAGACCACCGCAGTGCTTGACGTCGGGCATCACGACGTCGACGGCGCGCTGCTCGCAGAGCGGCGCGAAGCCCGCCATACCAAACAGGAACTCGCCACCGGCCATCCGTTGCTCGATGGCATCGTGGATCGTCTTGGTGTCGTTCACCCGCTGTGGCGGGATCGGTTCCTCGTACCAGGACAGGCGGTGCGGCTCGAGCCGGCGCGCCACTTCAATCGACAGCGGGACATCGAAATTGCTGTGCGCGTCGATATTGATTCCGATCTCAGGGCCGACCGCCGCACGCATCGCCGCCACACAGGCCACGCCGAGGTCGGCCGCTGCCCCGATGTCGGACGCCGGGTCGGTCAAGGCCGGGAACCCGTCGAACGGCGCCGCCTTGATTGCGGCAAACCCTTCGTCGACCGCGGCCCGCGCGTTGGCGGCGAACCCGTCAGGCGTGCGGTCGGTCGTAGCCCGGTTGATGTTGGCGTACACCTCCAGCGCGTCCCTGAGACGACCGCCGAACAGATCGCTGACCGGCGCGCCGAGCGCCTTGCCGGCGAGATCCCACTGCGCCTGCTCGAGCGCGCTAAAGGCGGTGGCCAGCGTGCGGTCACCCGACGACGCCCGGGCCCAGCCACGCTGCCGGTATTGCTCGATCCGGAACGGCGACTCGTCACGCACCAGATCGAAGAACCCCTCGAGCTCGGGAAACTCGGTGCGGCGGCCGAGCGACACCTCACCCAGACCCCTCAGGCCCTGGTTGGTCGCCATCCGCACGAAGAGCCAGGTCGTGCGGGCCGTGGCTCGCACCGTGATCAGCTCGATACCGGTGACACGAAGACGCTGGCTGGTGGCAGCCGCCCGCTGGAGCAGACGGGCCGTTGATGGCACCATAGGCGACAGTCCGGGCACGGCCGCCAGGGCGGGAACCGCTCCCAAGAAGCTGCGGCGGCTCACTGCGTACGCCGGGCAATTCCGGTGTTGAGTCATCGGTGGTCCTCAGCAGGTCGCGGACAGCAGCTGGCTGCAGAAATCAGCTGGCGAAGCTCGCCGGCTTCCTCCTGACTTTCGTCGGCTCATCCTGAGCAGAGCAGAGGGATGTTGTTGTCGAAGGACTGACTCCTGACTTCTTGAGCTAACGAGACGACCCTACCACGAGGGCTACCACCGCGCCGACACCGAGCTGACGGGAGAGCGCGGGTCTATCGGTCATCCGGCCCGGAGCGCTGGGGCTTCGCCGGGGCTCTGAGCACCCGGTTGAACAGATCCACGCGCCGGCGCATCACGTCGTACCGGTTGTAGTCCTCGTTCTGCAGGCTGTGGGCCTCGACCGGGTAGATCATGATCTCCCAGTTCTCCTTCCGCAGCTCCAGCAACCGCTGGGCGAGCCGCACCGAGTCCTGGAAGTGCACGTTGTCGTCCTGCACCCCGTGCTGGATCAGCAGATGGTCCTCGAGCCCCTCCGCCAGATAGATCGGCGAGCTGCGCTCGTAGGCCTCGGCGTCGTCGTACGGCGCGTTCAGAATCCGGGTCGTGTAGCCGTGGTTGTAGTGCGCCCAGTCGGTCACCGGGGCGCGCACCGCCCCCGCCTTGAACACGCCGGGGTGCTTGAACATCGACATCAAGGTGAAGAACCCGCCGTAGCTGCCGCCGAAGAGCCCGATCCGCTCCCGGTCGACACCCTGCTCGGTGACCAGATACTCGACCGCGGCGAGACCGCTCCTGACCTCGGTCTCTCCCATGTGCCGGTAGATCCCGGTCCGGAAGTCGCGCCCGTATCCCCGACTGCCGCGGTAGTCGAGGTTCAACACGATGTAGCCCTCCTGCGCTAGGTAGTGCAGAAACGGCAGCGTGTTGGTCCACCGGCGAGACACCCCCTGCGCCCATCCGGCACCGTGCACCCGGATGATCGCCGGCCGACCCGGTAACGGCCGGTCCGGCACCCAGACGTCGGCGTAGATGGTGTGCCCCTCGCCGTCATCGAAGGTCACGATCTCGCTCTCGCGCCAGTCGTGGCGATGGAACTCTGCCTTGGTGGCCGTGAACAGCTGGGTGAGGGCGGCGCCGGCGCGGGTCGGCATCACGAAGAGCTCCCGCGGCTGCGTCGCGTTCGAGTAGGTCAACGCCACGTGTATTTCGTCGGGCGACAGCTGGTAGGTGTACCACCCGCTCTCGGTCGTCAGCCGCGTTCGCGCGCCACCCTCGAGCGGCATCGTGTAGAGCTGGTTCTCGGCCGGGTGCACCTCGTTGGAGATGAAATACCAGCGCTCGTCGTCCTTCGACAGCCGGAGATCGACCAGCCCGAAACGTCCGCTCGTCAGCTGCGTCGGATCGCCGCCGTCGAGTCCGGTCACATACAGATGGAAGTAGCCGTCCCGCTCGGACAGGAAATAGACGCGCTCGTCGTCCGGCATCCAGCCGTAGGCCGGCCCGTCGCCCCTCGCCAGCCGCCCGGTCCGAAAGCCGCGGACCCAGGCGTCGTCGTGTTCGTGCACGATCGTCCGCGTCCCGCCGGTCTCCAGATCCAGGAGCTGCAGCCAGGCGTCCTTGTGGTCCACCGCCCCGGCCCAGGCGATCAGGTGCTCGCCGTCGTCGGACCAGACCGGCGAGCTGAAGCTGACCGCCCGATCGCCCTGCCCGTGGTCCATCCAACGGGTCTCGTCCCCGGTCAGGTCGACCACGCCCAACGCATAGGTCGTCACCGGCTCGCCGGCCTTGACGCGACCACCGCCGCCGCCGAGGCGACGCATCTCGACAAACCCGCTCGACGTGACGTAGCGTGGCATCTCTACGACCTGCCCGTCCTGAAACTCCTGCCGGTCCGCGAGAATGAAGGTGACGAACCGGCCGTCCTGTGAGAGGCGCAGGTCGGACACCCGTTGCTCCGCGTTCAGGTAGTGCGCCTCGACCCGGAACCCGCGCTCCGCGTCGCGGCGCTCGTCGCGTTCCTCCTCCAGTCGCTCGGTCTTGCGCACATACTCGAACAGCTCGGTCTGCTGTCGCTCGAGATACGCCTGCAGCTGGGTCTGGTCCGGGTCGGCATCGGGGTCGGGGCCGGTCCGGAAATTGGTGACCTGGCGTACCGCCCCGGTGTCGAGCTCGACGATGAACAGGTTCTGATCGCGCTCGAATGCGACCGCCCGCTCGTCGAACACGAAGTGCGGATTACGCTCGGTGGTATCGGTGTCGGTCAACCGGCGCACGGTGCCGTCGGCGATCGTGAAGAGAAACAGGTCGCCATAGGCGGCGTAGACCGTCTCGGTCTCGTCCCGGTTCCGCATGGCGCCGCGCGGCGGCACGTTCCGGAGCTCGTCGGACGGCACCTTCTGCGGTGTCCCGCCGTCGCGCGACACCACGTAGAGGTCGGGGATGTCGGCCGCCTCCGGGTTCCACATGAAGTAGAGCGACTCGCCGTCCTGCGACCAGCGTATCTGTGAAGGCGCCGAGCCGACCCACTCCGCCGTGTCGCGGGCAATGCCCTCGAGCGTGAGCGGTTCCGGTGTGGCGGCGCCCTGCGCCTGCGCCAGGTCACTCGCAATGCTCAGACCGGCCACGACGACCAGCCATCCGCACCATCCACCCAACCACGCCTGAGCCATTCTCCCCATGATCACCTCTCCTACACACCGCCACGACGGCTGGCGGGTGGTATCACGCCGTTGAGCCGCAGATAGACCGCCATCTGTCCGTAGATGTCCATCGCGTGGCTCAGGGTGAAGTACGCCATCTTCACGCGCGTGACGCTCCCCAGGTACCGTGGACCGGCGATCGTCTCCAGCAGCTGATCGTCGGAGAATTCCTGCAGCACGGCGATGCCATAGTCATACCCGTCGCTCAGCGCCTCGAGCACCACGGCCTTCGAGCTGGCTGACAGCCCGAACACCGTGAAGTCGGTCGTGTCGACCTCCGGCGCGGCGGCGGCACCGCCCAGGTGCTGCATGAGGTATACGTTCGCACCCGCGATGTGGAGGATCTGCTCGGCGTAGGTGCGTTGCGCCTCGGTCGGCTTGAAACCGAACGTCTCCTCGGGCATCGCCTCGGCGATCCCCATCATCATCCGTTTCTGCTGTCGCCAGTCGGTCAGCAGATCGCCGGACAGGGTCGCGGTCTGGGCAACGGGATGCCCGACACCGAGCAGGACAAGCATGACAACTAGACCGATCCGAGCAAAGATTCTCATCGAACACCTCTCTTCAGCACGTGGGATTCCTTCATGAATTGTATCGTCAACCCCGCTAGGCACGAGCCAATCTGGTATACCGTGGTCCGGGTTCCGGCTACTGATTCCCGCCGTTCCCGGGAGGAGATGTATGAGACGCGGCGCCGCGGTCTTCTGTCTGGGTCTCTGGGTGATGGGCACCGTCTGTGTCAGCGTCGTCGCGACGCAGAATTTCTACACCATCGACCGGCTCCTCGCCGACGCCCCGCAGCCGCGGTTCGATGAGGTCGTGGAGCAGGTCGGCGACGACGTGGCCCGCAACTTTCTGCGCTACCTGTCGTCCGAGCTCAACCGCCTGTTCTTCCAATACTGGAACTACGCGCAGTTCCTCATCGGCGGCGTCGCGATCTGGCTCGTGCTGGGGCTTCCGGACGGTGCCCGTCTCAAGTGGCCGTTGGGCGTCATGCTGGCGATTCTGGTCGTGCTGACCTTCGTCGTGACCCCCCCGATCATCTCGATCGGTCGGGGTCTGGATTTCGTGCCGCGTGACCCACCTCCGGCGAGCCTGGCCACCTTCGGTATCCTCCATGGCGCGTATACGAGCCTCGAGATGATCAAGGCGGCGATCGGTCTCTGGGTGGGCTACCGACTCAGCCGGACAGTCTAGCTCCACCCCGGCACTGGCCGATCACGGCTCCTCCGTCCGGCCGGTGGGCTCGAGGATGAGGGTGCTCAGCGGCGGCACCCTCAACTCGATCGACTGCGGGTGCCGATGGCGCGGAACCGTGTCCGCCTCGAGACCGCCCAGGTTGCCCTGCCCGCTGCCGCCGTAGCAGGCGGCGTCGCTGTTCAGCCGCTCGGCCCACCAGCCGCCGACCGGCACCCCGACACGATACCGATGCCGCGCGACCGCGGCGAAGTTGCAGACGAACAGCAGCGCCCCGCGGACGCTGGGGTCGCGCCGCAGGAAGCTGACGACGCCGGCGTCATGCTCACCATGCTCAGCATGACCGATGTGGTCGACCCAGGCGAAGCCGTCCGGGTCGGCATCCAGCGCGTAGAGGCGCGAGTCCGACCGGTAGATCTCGTTCAGGTCCCGCACCCAGCGCTGAAGCCCCCCGTGAAGCGGTGCGGCGGTCAGGGACCAGTCGATGCTGCCGTCGTGGTCCCATTCATGCCGCTGGCCGATCTCGTTGCCCATGAACAGCAGCTTCTTCCCGGGATGTCCGTAGAGATACCCGTAGAGCACACGCGTATTGGCCAGCTGTTGCCACTCGTCGCCTGGCATCTTGTCGACGATCGCGCGTTTCTCGTGCACCACCTCGTCGTGCGAGAGCGGCAACACGAAGTGCTCCGAGAACGCGTATGTGAGGCTGAAGGTCAGCTCGTCCAGGTGAGATGACCGGTGCGTCGGGTCCCGCGCCACGAACGACAGCGCGTCATGCATCCACCCCATGTTCCACTTGAACCGGAACCCGAGCCCGCCGCTGTCGATGGGCCCGGACACCCCCGGCCACGTCGTGGACTCCTCGGCGATGGTCATGACGTCGGGAAAATCCCGGTCGATTGTCTCGTTCAGCGTGCGCAGAAAGTCCACCGCATCCGGGTTCTCGCGGCCACCCTGCGCATTGGGCACCCACTCCCCCGCGGCCCGCGCGTAGTCGAGATAGAGCATCGACGCCACGGCGTCCACGCGCAACCCGTCGATGTGGTAGCGGTCGAGCCAGAACCGGGCATTGCTGATGAGAAAGTTGTGCACCTCGCGCCGGCTGAGGTCGAAGACATGCGTGTGCCACTCGGGATGCCGGCCTTTCTGCGGGTCGGGATGCTCATACAGAGGCGTACCGTCGAACGTGGCCAGCCCGTGCGGGTCGTCGGGGAAGTGCCCCGGCACCCAGTCGAGGATGACCCCGACGCCGGCCTGATGCAGCGTGTCGACGAGATGGCGAAAGTCGTCCGGCGTGCCGAACCGGCTCGTAGGCGCGAAGTACCCGGTCGCCTGATACCCCCACGACCCGTCAAACGGGTGCTCCGCAACGGGCAGAATCTCCAGGTGGGTAAACCCCATCCCAACCAGATACTCGGTCAGCTCGACCGCCAGCTCCCGGTAGGTCAGCCAGCGGCCGTCGCCCGACGTGCGCCGCCACGAGCCGAGGTGCACCTCGTAGATCGAGATCGGCGCGGCAGGGGTGTGCCGGCCGGCCCGGTCGCTCATCCACCGCGCGTCGCCCCAGGTGTAGGCAGACAGATCCCAGACCCGTGACGCCGTCCGCGGCCGGAGCTCTGCCGCGAACGCGAACGGGTCCGCCTTGTCGAGGTCCGCCTGCGGATGGCGGGGTCGGATCCGATACTTGTAGAGCGACCCCGGTTCGGCATCGGGCACGAAGATCTGCCACACGCCGCTGTCTCCCGTCGCGCGCATCGGGTGCGCCTCTGCGTTCCAGTCGTTGAAGTCGCCCACGACCGATACGCGATCCGCGTTCGGCGCGACGACGGCGAACCATACCCCCTGCACCCCGTCGACGCACGCCGGATGGGCACCCAGCTTCTCGTAGGCGCGGTCGTGCCGCCCCTCCCGCAGGAGGTACAGGTCGTGGTCGGTCAGAATCGGGTCGCTCATGACGACCGCTCCGACGACATCGGGCCGGCCGTGCGCGTCGGTCGCGGCGGTCTCGCAGAGGCCAGCCACCGCAACGCCTCGTTCACCATCGGCATGGCGGTGAACGCCTCGAGGCTATGCTGGGCTCGGCGCCGCCAGTTCGGCCGTTCCGGTCCGGTCCCCGGTACGTTCTGGGGACGCCGCTCCCGCCAGAGGTCCTCGAGGTTGACCAGCACCAGATCCGCCGCGCTCCGAGCCAGCGCGCCAAGACACGACTGGAGGATGCGCGTCTCCTCGTCGAGCGCCGCCAGATGGGTGACGGGCAGCCGGGCCAGTACAGCCCGCTCTCTCCGCCGGCGTGCGTGGGCGTGGGCCGCCCCCGATGGGTCGAGCAGACCGCGCGACATGCGGTCGTCGATGTCGGTGCCGTCGAGATACCCGGCGAAGGTCGCGGTGTCGTGCGTATTGAGCGTGGCCACTGCGCCCGGGGACGCCGAGGCAAGCTGCGGCGCCGGGTTGTCGCCCACCATGCCCACCCTGCTCACCCTGAACTGCGCCACCTGCAGCCCCCCGACACGGTGTGTCGCCATGTCGGTGTTCACGTACGGCGGGACGGTGCCCAGGTTCTCACCCACGAGACGGGTCCGGTGGCGACACGACTCCAGACAGAAGACCGCATACACTTCGTTGGCGGGGTAGTGGACATACACCCCATCGGTCGCGTCCCCTCCCTCGGGGATCCAGTACAGCCGGTGGATCCCCATGATGTGGTCGATCCGCAGACAGCCGGCCACCGAGAGATGCCGGGCAAGCGACGCGCGCAGATACCGATAGCCGTCCCGCCGGGCGGCCTCCGGATGCGGCGGCGGCGTGCCCCAGTTCTGTCCGCTGGTGAACAGCTCGTCGGGCGGCGCGCCGGTCGTGACCCCGCGCGCGAACACCGCAGGGTAGTGGGCCACGTCGAACCCGCCGGGGTGCACGCCCAGCGGGAAGTCCAGATACAACCCGTCCCCGACCCCTCGTGCCCGGGCGGCCACCTCCTTAACCTGCTGGTCCGCCACCCACTGCGCATAGAGATGATAGCGATGCGCCGTCCTAGCCGGGTTGTGTCTTCCTGGTCCGTCGTCCGGGGCCATGGTCGGGTCGAGGGTCGGGCACGGCACCGAGGGCGGCTGACGTTCACGCGTGGCCCGAAAGCTCGCGTAGGCGTCCGCCAGCGGATGCCCACGCACCCAGTCGTGGAAGTCCTGGGACCGCCGGTTGGGATGGGACTCGAGCGAACCGGCCAGCACAGCCAGGACCTCGCGCTTCGCCGCCAGCGCGCCGGCGTAGTCGATGAGCGGCGCCGACTGCAACGCCGCGACCGCCCGACGAAACCGACCGGACGCCACCAGGCGGCGTGCGGCGGCGCACGCGCCGAACTCCGGTAGCCGACGCGGGTCCACGAACAGCTCGTTCCAGAACAGTCGGCTCACCGGCAGATACGGGCTTGGGTCGCAGGGATCGCCGTCGTAGTCGGCGGCCAGGATCGGCAGCATCGCAAACGCGCGCGCCCCGGTCGAGGGCAACCAGTCCAGCAGCCGCCCTAGGTCCGAGAAGTCACCGACACCCCAGCTCTCGGAAGACTGCAACGCGTAGAGGGGCAGAAACACACCCACCCCGCCGCCGCCACCGTCGAACGCCGCTCTCGGGGCCGCGATTACCACCGACTCGGCCGACCGATCACCGAGGGCGACGACGAGCTGGTGATAGCCGAGTGGTAGCGGCAGCGACGACGGGGCCGACAGACGCTTCACAGCATGGCGCCGGCCGGCCACATCCGCCATCTCACCGGTCGGCAGGGACTCCACCCGATCGGCCCACTCGCGCACGCCCCCGTCCTCGAGCGTCAGCCGACAGCGTACCCGCCGGTCACGGTCCGCCTCCCTCACCCGCAGCTCGGCCACGAGGCACCCGTCCCAGGCGACCGACACCGGCGGCAGCATTCGGGCCCATTCCTCCCGGTGCCTGGCCTCCCCGACCCGCGCGACGTCATCCGGGGTCTCGGCCGCCACGCCCAGCGCCTGAAGCGTCGCGCTGATCGCATGCCGGGACGCCTGCCGATGGATGCCGCACCCGTCCGTGAAGGAGGTCTCGAGCCCACAGCACCGCGCGAACTCCTGCACCGAAGACGGCCGCGTGGCAGCCCGGGACGGCGTGGTGGACGCGGGACCCGGCATCATCATTTCTCCCGGGGCTCCCGGGGCGTCAGCAGCACTGCTACGGTCCGGCCCCGCAACGGATAGCGACACTCGTTCACGACCCGTTGGACAACCCTCTCGTCGGCCGTATCGAAAACGAGACGCCACGAGCTGCCGCCAGCGGGCTCCGGCAGGTTGAAGTCGACCGGCTCGCGACCCCCGTTGAAGAGAACCAGCACGGTGTCGTCCAGGATCCGCCGTCCCTGCGCGTCCACCTCATCCATATCCATGGCGTCGGGGTCCAGACGCATCCCGATACAACGCCCCGCGACGGCGTGCCAGGCCACGTCGGTCATCTCGCCGCCCGCGGGGTCGAACCAGGCGAGATCCTTGGCGTGGGCCTCCCCGATGCGCCCCCCACGTAGGAAATGCGGGTGTCGCAACACGGGGTGCGTGCGCCGGAACGCGACCACCGCACGAACGAACGCCAGGAAGCGCTCGGCGTCGGGGGACAGCCGCCAATCGATCCAGCTGGTCTCGTTGTCCTGACAGAAGGCGTTGTTGTTGCCCGACTGGGTCCGACCCATCTCGTCGCCGGCCGACAGCATCGGCACGCCCTGCGAGAGGGCCAGCGTCGCCAGCAGACTGCGCCGAACCCGCGCCCGGAGCGCCCTCACCTCCGGGTCGTCGGACGGCCCCTCGACACCGCAGTTCCAGCTCCGGTTGTCGTCGGCGCCGTCCCGGTTCGCCTCCCCGTTATCAAAATTGTGTTTGTGACGGTAGCTGACCAGGTCGACCAGCGTGAACCCATCGTGCGCGGTGAGGAAGTTCACACTGGCGGTGGGGCTCCGGCCGCCAGCTGCATAGAGGTCGCTGCTGCCGGCCAGCCGGGCGGCCAAAGCTGCCACCTGTCCTTTGTCGCCACGCCAGAACCGCCGGACGGTGTTCCGGAACTGGTCGTTCCATTCGCGGAAGGGTGCCGGAAAGCGACCGACCTGATAGCCGCCGCGTCCCAGGTCCCACGGCTCGGCAATCAGCTTCACCTGCGACAGCACCGGATCCTGCCGGAGGATGTCGACGAACCTCCCGCCCATGTCCACCGTGGACCGCTCGCGCGTCAGCGCGCTCGCCAGGTCGAACCGGAACCCGTCGACGTGCATATCCCGGACCCAGTACCTCAGACTGTCCATGACCAGCTGCAACACGCGCGGATGCCGCATGTCGAGGGTGTTACCGCACCCCGTATAGTCGAGGTACGTACCTGGCTCGTCCGGCCGCAGCCGATAGTAGGCGGCGTTGTCGATGCCGCGCCACGACAGGGTCGGCCCGTGACGATCGCCCTCGGCCGTGTGGTTGTAGACCACGTCGAGGATCACTTCCAGCCCGGCAACGTGCAGCTGCCGAACCATCGTCTTGAACTCCTGCACCGCCGTGTCGGCCGAGGTCGCGTAGCGGATGTCCGGCGCCAGGAACCCGAGGCTGTTGTAGCCCCAGTAGTTGGTCATCCCTCGGTCGACCAGCGCCCACTCGGTGGCATGCTGGTGCACCGGCAGCAGCTCCACGGCCGTGACCCCCAGCGCCTGGAGATGATGCAGCATCGGCGCCGACGCCAGCCCGCGATACGTACCCCGCAGCTGGTCCGGTACCTCTGGATGACGCCAGGTGAACCCCTTGACGTGCAGTTCGTAGATGAGGGTCTCGGGCCACGGTGTTCGGGGCGGCCGGTCGGCTCTCCAGTCGAACGCCGGGTCTCCGACCACACCGAGCGGGGCCCATGGGGCCGTGTCGCGCGAGTCCGGCGTGCCATGGCCCCCGTGCCGCAGTGGCTCGTCACACAACGCATCGTGCCAGATGACCGGGCGACCGATCTGCGTCGCATAAGGGTCGAGCAGCAGCTTGGCAGGGTTGAACCGGTGCCCGGCGGTAGGGTCATAGGGCCCGGCGACCCGATACCCGTACAGCTGACCCGGACGGATGTCCGGGAGATAGCCGTGCCAGACCTGCTCCGTCTGCTCGGGCATCGTGACCCGGTGGGTCTCGACGGTCGCATCCCGCCGGTCGAACAGACACAGCTCCACCGTGGCGGCGTGCCCGGAGAAGAGCGAGAAGTTCACGCCGTGCCCGTCCCAGGTGGCACCCAGGGGGTAGGGCCGTCCCGGCCCGATTCTCACGTGCGCAGTCCTGTTTTCCTGGCTAGACATCTCCTATGGGCGAGATCGTCAGGTTGAAGCACGTTTTTCGTGGCTCACCCCAGATGTCTAGCCTGAACAGTTTCGTATTAGTGTTGACAGTCTCGGCGGTCTGACCGCGGAGACAAAACGAGGGCCATGTGGCCTATCCTTCCACGCGCTTTCTCCTGGCGGGGAAACGCGAAAGGAAGGAACCAATGACCCTCGACGACAGCATACGGGCGTGTCGGCTCCGGGTTTTGCAGGAAGCGCACCGGATCGGGAATGTGAGCGCGACGTGTCGCCGCTACGACGTCTCGCGCACGTCTATCGCTGGCGCGGCCGGCTCCACCAGTCCGCGGTATTGGGTGGTTAGGCGGCCGTATCCTCGACGACCGTGCGATTCTCACTTGAGAGGTACGCAGCGACCGCCTTTGAATGCCCGAAAGCGCGGTTGAACTCTGCCCAGCATCCATGCCAAAACTGACCGAAGCGCAGCTCACCTTTGCGAATCACTTTGCCGTGGAAAAACCACACGACAAGACACGTGCCCCAATACAAGAATCGCTGCAGCCCGATCGTGGCGGCGTACAGCATTCGGCTTCGCCTGGCGCGTAGCTTGCCCAGTTGCTCCGCCTGAAATTCGACGTGTTTCTGTTCATCAGACAGGATCTGATCGCACAAGGTGACCAGAATAATCGAATTCGTCGCAGCCTCGAGCGCAGCGTAGTAGACCTTTGCGATGATCTCCGCAGTGATCAGCACGCTGATGGAGATTTCCAAGCCGCCAACGACATGGCGAAGCCAGCGAAAGACCCGGTCAGGAAATGTTGTCCTCAGTATCGGGATGTCATTCAGTTCCAGGAAACGTGCGAGGTCACGTGCGTGCCGTTGCTCCTCTGCAATGAATAACCTGGTGGCGCCGACGTATTCGTGGTCACCGGACTCTTCGGCGTACTTCTCGGCACAGCGATACAGGTGACGACCTTCGGAGCGTTCGCCAGCCTGAAAGCCTTGGAGCGACGACGCGATCGCCTGACGTTCGACTTGGGTGAGGTCTCCGCCGACGTTCCACGGTATGTCGAGCAGGGATGCGGCGTTCTGCTCGTAGTACTCGCGCCATTCGCGAGACGTTCGCATCGGGCATCCTCTCACGATGTTGCCACCTACCCCTCGGCGATGGCATAGAGATACCGGTAGCCGCGCATGTAGATCTCGTCGTCCACGATCGCCGGCGACGCGTCGAACCCATCGTCGAGTGTGTTCGAGGCAAGCACCTCGTACCGGTCGCCGTGTCTAATGACCAGCGTCGTGCCATCGCGACCCGCGATGTAGACGCGGCCCGCGGCGCCGACCGGCGAGGCGAAGACGTTCGGGATCCCTTGGAGCCGCTGCCGCTGATAGTGCGGCTCGCCCGTCAGCGGGTCGAAGACGGACAGGATGCCGTCGTTGCTCTTGATGACATAGAGCGCGTCGTCATACAGCAACGGCGACGGCACATACGGCGTGTCGCGATCGAGCTGCCAGATGATGGCGTCGGTGGAGGCGATGTCACCGCTGGCGCCGGCCAGCCGGATCGCCTGTAGGTTGTTGCCGCGGTAGCCGCTCATGACGTAGACAATGCCGTCGGCGTGGACCGCCGACGGGATCGCGTTCATCGTCGTGCCACGGCTCTGCCAGACGATCGCCCCGGTCTCGAGGTCGTAGCTGTAGACGCGGTCCATCGCGGGAGTGATCACCTGCGCGCGCCCCTCGTGCTCGACGATGAGCGGGGTGGCCCAGGTGTCGATCTCGTCCCGGTTCGCCCGCCAGCGCTCTTGACCGGTCCGCTTGTCGAGCGCCACGATGAACGACTGCCCGCCGATGTGGTCCCAGGTCACCACCAGCGTGTCGCCGTGCAACGCCGGCGTCGTGCCCTCGCCGAAGGCGTTCCGCATGTGCCGTGTGCCGAGATCGACCTCCCACTGGAGGTTGCCGTCCATGTCGAAGGCATAGAGCCCCCAGGACCCGAAGAAGGCGAAGAGATACTCGCCGTCGGTGACCGCCGACCCGGATGCATAGGTACCGTTAGGCGCCTGATGGCCCTCGTGCGGCACCGCTTCGTGGGCGACCTGCTCCCAGACGACATCCCCACTCTGACGGTCGATCGCCATCACGGTGAACTGGTGCATCCGGATCGCCCGCGGGCCACGGCCGCGGCCCCGACGGCGACCGCCCCGGCCACCGCGACCCCGGTCACCCGCCGCCTGCTGCCCGCTGTCCGCCGTCGCGGTCTGCGGCACCGGGTCGCCGATGGGCACGGCGGTGAGCAGGAAGACCTTGTCACCCCAGACGATCGGCGATGCCGATCCCCGACCGGGGATCTCGACCTTCCAGCGGATGTTCTGCGTCTCGCTCCACTCGGTCGGCGGATTGCCGTGTCGCGCGACCCCGTTCGCATCCGGCCCGCGCCATTGCCCCCAGAAGCGCTCCGCGTCCGAGTCCTGCGCCACCGCCGGTATGGCCCAGGCCAGGGCGAGACATGACACACCGATTGTCGTCAACCGTCCGCTCATCGAGTGCTCCCCCAAGAAGATTCCTAGTGCGTACTACGCCGTCGGCGCCGAATCCTTTACCCGTCCTTTGTGGTCCGTGTCATAAATACGG
The DNA here is from genome assembly GCA_015659035.1 of Acidobacteriota bacterium. Taxonomy (GTDB): domain Bacteria; phylum Acidobacteriota; class Vicinamibacteria; order Vicinamibacterales; family UBA8438; genus NP936. Next base: position 25,634 of record DQNS01000145.1, read on the forward strand.
CCACGCACCGAGGCCCGTCGAGATCAACGCCGCGCTCGGCCCGCCAATGGCTCGAGGAGGGAGCATGCCGACAGTATTCGACCCGGCTGACCAGAAGCCGAACGCCGTCCCTGGCGGGATGCATCGGCGGCCGAATGCGGCCGTGTTTATGACACGGGCCATCTCGCACGTGCGGCCAGTACCGACCCAACCGTCGGCCGGTCCGCGGGGCCGCGGCCGACATGATGAAGCCGCACCACGCCGGCCGGGTCGATCAGCACGTTGCCCCCCTGCTGGGCCGTGTCGGCGCGCGGTATCCGAGGAAACCGCCCTCGGAGCGCCTCACGGCCATAGGCCCGCATGGTGGCGAACCCCCAGAGGTGCCGGAGCCGGGCCGCATGCATGTCGTACGCCCGGTAGAGCCGCCGTTCGGTGTCCACGAGCAGCGGCCAGAACATCCTGGTCTCCTCCAGATATTCGCGGGCCGCCTCCCGCCCCTCGAAGGTCACCACGAGTGTCTGGACCCCGAGCCGATCCAGTTCCTCGCGCGCCTGCTGCAACTGCAACAAGTGTCGGCGGCACGGCAGTCAGAACAGATGCCGGTGGAACATCAGCAGCAGCCACCGGCCACGGTAGTCCTCGAGGCGATGCTCCCGACCCTGGGCATCCCGCAACGTAAAGGACGCCGCGGGGCGGCCGACGAGCCGTGTCATAATTCACACTTCGTCACCGGACAGGCGACAACCGCGCCGACTTCTCGGGGAATATTCCCGCGACACCAGCGGTCGAAGCCTTCGGACCCGGCCCAGGCTCTGCCGGGTCCAACCGAGGACGAACCGGAGAACCCACTGACCGCCCCGATTGCCCGACTCACGCGTGCCGCCACGCAGCTGCTCGTTCTTGGCTGCCTGTCTGTCTCGGCATGCTCGTCAAGCTCACCGACCGCTCCGTCGCCGACACCAGACCCAACCCCGACGCTGAGCGCGACGTTCTCCAGTATCCAGAGTCAGATTTTCGAACCGGAATGTGTGCGGTGTCACGGCACCGTCATGAACGCCGGTCTCGACCTCCGAGCTGCAACCGGATTCGCCAGTCTCGTGAACACCCCAAGCAGCCAGACCGCGCTGCTGCGTGTCGCCCCCGGCGACCCGGAGGCCAGCTATCTGATCCACAAAGTCGACGGACGAGCGGGAATCGTCGGCAGCCGGATGCCGCAAGGCGGCCCGTTCCTGTCGACGGAACAGATCGCTGTGATCCGCAGCTGGATCACTGCTGGCGCGGCCAATAACTAGCTCTCACAGCAAGCGGCGCTGCTGCGTGGCCCGGCGCTTCGGGATCTCGGTAGCCTGCCACTACTTCCGCACGAACTTTTGCAGCCCGGGTCTGACGGTGTCCGCGACGAAAATGTCCCCATTCGGCGCCATCGTCATGTAGTGCGCCTCGCCGAATTCTCCAAGCCCCTTGCCGGGCTGACCGGTGGCGCCGATGGCCTTGCCGTTCTTGTCCAGCCTGAGAATCTCCCCGGCGAAGCCGCTCGCCAGGTACATCTGCTGGTCAGCGTCGATATGGAGCCCGCATGGCAGGCCCTTGTATGCCCATTCCTTGAGGTACTCCCCTCCGTCGTCAAAGATCTGGACACGTCGATTCTGCCGGTCGGCGACGTACAGGAGCCCCGCCTGATCGACCACGATCGAATGCGGGGTGTCGAACTGACCCGGTCCGGTCCCGGGACCTCCCCACGACGTCATCAGCGTGCCGGCGCTGTCGAACTTCAGCAGACGAGGCTCGCCGCGGCCATGGCCGACGAGCACGAAGATCTCGCCCGCCGCGTTGACGGTCAGGTCGGTCGGCTCGTTCAGGAGTCCGGCGCTCGCGTCGCCAGGCTGCCCCTTGGTACCAATGGTCAGCAACACCTCGCCGTCCAGATTCATCTTGGTCACGGTGTGACCGTTGACGTCCGTCGTCCAGATATTGCCCTCTGGGTCCAGGCGCATACCGTGTGGTCTGATGTATGCCCCCTCACCCCACGCCCGCACGAAGGCGCCGTCCGCGTCGAACTCCATCAGCGGGTGCGGCCCACGGTTGAAGACCACCAGATGATTCCTGGAGGTCCAGACGACGCTCGACGGAGCGCCCATTTCCATGCCGTCCGGAATCTGCAGCCCGTTCGGGACGGCCCGGTACCCCAGATCCGGCGCGTCTTCCATCTGCGCCGGGTCCGGAGCGTCCAGGACCTGGGCACCGGCGAGGGTAGCGACTCCCAGCGTGACGGCGACGACCGGTGCCAACGTCCGGGCAACGCAACGTGCTAGCAACATGGCGGCTCCTCGGGAAAGTGGCGCCTTCGAATGGCTGCATTGTAGCACTCTGGCTAGTGAGGGGTCGCCTCACGCCGAGGCCTGCCTTGACAGCCGTATCTAGCCAACGTATAGGTACTGACTGCGCTGGAATCCGGGGGAGAACAACACTATGAAGAAATGTGCGCTGACGGTACTGGCCACGGTGTTCGCGGTGGCTCTGGTGGCCACGCTGAGCACGACGACCTCGGCGGTTACTGCCGAGGAGACAATTACAGGCATGCTGGTCGAGGCGGGTTGTGCCGCCATGGGCGGCACCAATCCGAGCGCCGAGCATGTCGCCTGCATGGTGAAGTGCGCGAAAAACGGCGACCCGATCGGCATCCTGACCGACGACGGGCTCTACAAGATCACCGGGAACTGGGCCTCGGAGAACAGCGACAAGCTCGCCGAGTGGATGGCGAAGCAGGTCCACGCGACCGGTGAGACCAGCCAGGCGGGCGGAGAGCTGCTGCTCGAGGTCTCGACGATCGAGCCGGTGCGCTGATCCGCCTTTGCGCCAGGGCGACGGCGGGCCTGTCCGCCATAGCTCGCAGACGTGCTAGGGCGCGCGACGGCGGGCGCCCAGCTCGAGCAACAGCGTCTCCATCTCGGGAAACCGCTTGCCAGTGTTCGAGTAGAACACGCCCTCGGCGATCGTCAGCGGCGTCCAGCCCTTCTCGTTGACCGCCTCGAGGTCGGCGCCCTGGTCCACGAGAAACCGCACCAGCGGTTCCGAGCCCCGGATGACGGCACCGTGCAGGCCGGTGTTGCCGTCGGCGTCCACCGTGGTCACGACATCGCCCAGCTCGAGCATCAGCTTGACCGCCTGGAGCGCCTCCTCGTTGGTGCCCGGGCTCTCGCCCACCGCCCAGATGCCGACGCCGGCCGCGACCATCAACGGCGTCGTGCCGTCTTCGTTCGACAGCAGCGGGTCGGCGCCAAGCCGCACCAGCAGTCGCATCAGCTCGACATCCACGGCCTTGGCCGCCAGCAAGAACGGCGTGGCGCCCACCCGGTTCAGCACGTTGCGATAGCCGCCGGGTGTCCCGGACCCGTCGGCGCCACGCGGCTCTTTCGTTTCCCGCGCGTTGATGTCGGAGCCATGCTCCACGAGCGCCTCGACGAACTCCAGGTCGGAGACCAGCCCGGTCGGAATCGGAGCAGGGTTGTTGAAGCCCAGATTGGGTCGACGCGCCCAGACCAGCTGATGCAGCGCGGTCCAGCCCGGCTCATCGGCATTCGGATCGGCGCCCTGCTCCAGCAGCCAAACCCCGAGGTCGTAATGCGCATTGAGCGTTGCCACCGCCAGCGCGCTCATGCCACTTGGCAACGTATCGTTGACGTCGGCCCCGGCTGCCACCAGCGCACGGAGCGCGTCCTGCTGATTGTGGCGGACTGCAAACAGCAGGGGTGTGAACCCACCGTCGGAGCGCGCGTGCACGTCGGCGCCTGCGTCGATCAGTGCCTGTGCCGCCGCGGTGTTGCCCTCGACCGTGGCCCACATCAACGCGGTCTGCCCTCGCCATCCCTCCCTGGCGTCGACGTCGGCACCGTGCGCGAGCAGCACCTGCACAGCGTCCACCCGACCCGCCCGGGCCGTCCGCATCAGCGGGGTCTCGCCTTCCGGCAGGCCGACGTTCGGGTCAGCCCCCGCATCGAGCAATAGCGTGAGCATCGCGGCGCTGCCATTCGTGGCCGCCACCAACACGGTTGTTGCGCCATAGCGGTTTGCGACCCCGACCCGGGCGCCGGCGGCCAACAGACTCTCTGCTGACTCGACGTCGTCCCGGTGCGCGGCCCAGTGCAGCGCCGTCGTGCCGTCGTGGTCAGGTGTGTTCGGGTCCGCCTGCTGAGCCAGCAAGCTGCGCACCTTCTCGACGTCGCCCGCTCGGACCGCGTCGATGAGCGGAAGGTCGCTGACCGCGAACACGGAGGTCGACAGGCTCAGCCAGACGAGCCCCAGCGCGGCCGCCCAGAACCCGGCGCGCATCGATCTTGTCGTCATCGTGATCCCGTGCCCCTGGTCCTCGCCCCGGCCCTCTCCCAAAGGGAGAGGGCGTAACCGGAGCGGCTCAACCTGCCGACGAGAGCCGGCCGAAGCCCATGACCGGGTCCGGTATCGTGGCTCGCTCATCCTGAGCTGAACTCAAAGCGCTGTTGTCGAAGGACCGACTGCCAGGAGCACTCGCCCCTCACACCCCAGCCAGCTCTACGAGCCGGCCGCTGCTGTCGCCGAAATGCTCGGCCGGCAGCCCGGCCTTGCCCAGCATGCTGACCAGCAGGTTGTTCATCGGGGTGTCCTTCGGATACATGAGATGCCGACCACCCTTGAGACGACCCGCGCCGCCGCCGACCACGAGCTCGGGCAGGTCGAAATGCGCGTGGTCGTTGCTATCGCCGAGACCGCCGCCGTAAAGCACCATCGAGTGGTCCAGCAGGGACCCGTCCCCATCCGGTGCGGACTGGAGGTTCTCGAGGAAGTGGGTGAACAGCTCCATGTGGAACGTGTTGATCTTCGCCAGCTTTGCCAGCTTTTCCGGGTCGTTACGGTGATGGGACAGCCCGTGGTGCGGGTCTGGCACCCCCAAGTGCGGGTAGGTTCGTCCACCCAGCTCGCGACCGAGCATGAAGGTGAAGACGCGGGTGATGTCGGCCTGATAGGCGAGCGAGAGCAGGTCGAACATCAGCTTGACGTGCTCCTCGTAGGTGTCGGGCACGCCGACCGGACGAGCCAGCTCGGGAAGCTCGGCGTCGGCACTCTGGGCCTCAGCCAGCTGGATCCGGCGCTCGAGCGAGCGGATCGCGTCGAGATACTGGGCGACTCTCGCGCGATCGCCCGCACCGATGTCGCGCTGGAGATCGGCGAGGTCGTCGGTCACCGAATCGAGAATGCTGCGGTCCCTCCGCATCTCGGCCACACGCTGCTCTGTGGTACCGCCCTCGCCGAACAAACGCTCGAACACGACCCGCGGGTTGTTCTCCATCGGCTGCGGTGTCGTGGGCGTACGCCACGAGATCGTGTTCAGGTAGACACAGCTGTACCCGTTTTCGCAGTTGCCCACCAGCCCGTCGAGATCGATCGCGAGCTCCAGCGACGCCAGCGGGGTCTCTCTGCCCAGTTCCTGCGCGGCAATCTGGTCGGCGGTGATCCCGGCCCGTACGTCCGCCCCCTCGGTCTGGTTCGGATGCACGCCGTTCAGCCAGGTGGCGCTGGCCCGCGAATGCTCGCCGTTCCCATCACCGAGCGGCTCTGCCTGACCATGCGCCAGGCCGCTCACGACCACCAGTTGGTCGCGGAACGGAGCGAGCGGGCTCAGAATGGGCGACAATCCGAACCCGGCCCCGACCTCGGCCGGTGTCCATTGCTGCATGACGGCGCCGTTCGGAATGTAGACGAACCCGAGCCGCCGCACCGGGGCGGCGGCGGCGGGCGTCTTCGACAAGGCCGACAGCGCCGGCACCATCGCGTCGAGGAACGGTAGCGCCACGGTGGCGCCCACACCTCGGAGGAACGTCCGGCGTGGCAGCGACAGCTTGCTGATGATCATGACTGGGCTCTCCTCATCTGGAACGGTGGGCTCTTGATGACGCCCAGGATGAGCGACGAGAAGCGATGTCCGTCCGGAGCTGCCGCGCGTGTAATCGCGCGGATGGCCGGCGCGTCGTAGTACTCGACACCGCGGCCGAGCGCGTAGGTGAGCAGCTTCTCCGTCAACGTGGTGATGAACAGATCGGGCCGGCGCAGCAGCGCCTCACGCAGCCCCGCCGCGCCCTCGAAGGCGGTCCCGTCCGGGAGCACACCCGAGGCGTCGATCGGCATGTTCGACTCGCTGCGGGTCCGGAACCGTCCCACCGCGTCGAACTGCTCGAGCGCGAAGCCCGGTGGGTCCATCAGCCGGTGACAGCTGGCGCAGACCGGGTTGGCCCGGTGCTGCTCCATCGCCTCGCGCATCGACAGCGTCTTGCCGGCCCCGGTCGTCTCCTCGAGCGCCGGCACGTCGGGCGGTGGCAGCGGCGGTGGCGTGCCGAGCAGGTTCTCGAGCACCCACTTGCCGCGCAGCACCGACGAGGTCCGGGTCGGATACGCGGTGGCCGTCAGGATGCTGCCGTGCCCGAGCAGCCCGCGCCGTGTGTCGTCGACCAACGTGATCCGTCGAAAGTGGCTGCCGTAGATGTTCGGAATGCCGTAGTGCCGCGCCAGCCGCTCGTTGACGAACGTATAGTCGGCGGTCAGGAACTCGAGCACGCCGCGGTCCTCGTGGAGGATACTCTCGAAGAAGAGCTCCGTCTCTTGCTGGAACGCCTCCCGGAGCGCCGCGCCGAAGTCCGGGAACAGATCTTCGTCGGGTGTCAGCGCCGGCACGTTGCGCAGGTAGAGCCACTGCCCGGCGAAGTTCTCGACCAGTGCATCGGCACGCGCGTGCGCCAGCATCCGCCGCGTCTGGGCCTCGAGCACCTCCGGCTGGTGTAGGGTCCCATCGATGGCGGCGTCAAGCAGCTCGTCGTCCGGAACGCTGCTCCACAGGAAGAACGAGAGCCGCGAGGCGAGCTCGAGATCGCTGATGCGATACGGCGCGCCCGGCTCGACGCCGGCCGGGTCACGCTCGATCCGAAACAGGAACTCCGGGCTCGCGAGCAGGCGTCTAAGCCCCAACTCGATGCCGGCCTCGAACCCGCCGTCGGCATGTCCGTTGTCGTAGAAGTCGAGCAGCACCCCGAGATCGCGTTCCGTCACCGGCCTGTGATAGGCGCGCCGCGCCAGCGTCGAGAAGATCTGCCGGGCGCACCGCGCCTCGTCCTCGGTGTCGCCCGCGGTGGGCCGGCACACGAGGATGCGCCGACGGCTGGGGGTCTCGTCGACCGGCCGCGCACCGCTCGCCTCGAACGGACCGGCGATCGTGACGCTCCCGACGTAGGGCTGATCCCGGGTGTCGCCGCCGGTAATGCTCGTGTAGGGACGCAGAAACGGCTGACGCAAGGTCTCCGCGTAGGCGGAGGTCTTCTGGTGGAACGTCACCTGCACCGTGTGCGGACCGGCCCGGACCGGTACCCGGATCTCCCACGCCTCGTCGGCGGCGCGCTGCCGCTGGATGTATTCCTGGTACTCGGGGCTGCGCCGGTCCACTCCTTCCGGCCGCGGCTCGCCGATGACGAACGTCTGCAGCGGCTCGCCGTCCAGGCTCACCTCGAGCTGGTGCGGTGTGTCGAACGTCTTCAGCGTGCCACTGGCGTCGCGGCCCAGCCGCACACGGAACGTGTACTCGGCGTCCTCCGGGAACGTGTAGTCGATCCAGGTGCCGCCGCGGGTGCCGAACGGCAACCCGTCCACGCGAACATCCTGCGTCAGATCGGTCGCCAGACGGAACGTCTCGGCCGTCGGCGAGGGCACCGGTCTGCCGACCGCGAGACGGCTGATCTTCTTGGCGGCCGAAAGATAGCGCTCGAGCAGGCTCGGGGACATCCCCAGCACGCCGGCGATGTTGTCGAAGCCGTAGCTGCCATCGTCGGCCGGCAGCAACGCCGCGACGTCGACCTCGAGCGCGAGCAGGTCGCGAATGACGTTGTGATACTCGCTGCGGTTGAGCCGGTGGAAGGTGTCGGTCCGGCCAGGGTCCGGATGCGCCGCCGCAGCGCCATCGAGCTCGGTCTCCAGCCAGGCCGTGAACGTCTCGTAGGTGGCGGCGTCCGGCCGGGGTCTGGACACGGGCGGCATGGCACCGGCCCGCATCTTGCCCACCACCTTCTCCCAGATTTCGGGATGCGCCCCGACGTCAGACACGTCCATCACGTCGAGCGTGAGGTCGGCGGTCCGGAGCCGCTGGTTGTGGCAGGTGACGCAGTAGCGGTCGAGCAGCGCGCGCTGTGGTGTCGCGAATTCGGTCGTCGCCGGCTGTCCTGGAGCGACGGCGCGCATCGGTCCGGACGCGGTCGACATGATTGCCACCGCTCCCGCCACCAGCCCGAATAGGCTCCGCATCGTGGCCCCCCGCCCGGTTGGTGCACTTCTCACCGGTAGATTGGATCCTACACCAGTTAGCCTATCCAGATCGGCCTCAGGGCAGGCAGGGGGAGAGGGGAGGCAGTCGAATACAGCGGCACTTTCACGACGGGCTGCTAGCGACTGTTGCAGGGGTAGGCCTCAGCGAACGCCTGGAGAATCAGTTCGGCATCCCACCGACCGAGGTCGTCTGGATGCAGCGTGAGAAAGGCGTGGACAACGCGGGCCATCTGCCCGGCGCTGATCGACGCGGATGGACAGAATGCCGTGCGGCTGTCAAAGGTCTCGACCATCATCTCGTGGGTGTGCCAAACAGCGCTCACCAGCCCAAGGCACTGCCCCATCTGCATCCCGCGCGCTACCGAGTTGGACTCGATGACCGGGCCACCGTCGGCGGCGCGCAATGCGGCTCCGCATTCGCGTAGCAACGCGTTTCCATCGTCGACGTTCGGGGTCGGAAGCTGCGCCGCCGCGCGGCCAGCGGTCGCGACGAACACGAGCGCGAGCACGCACAGGATGGGTCTGGTCATCGGTGTCAGCTCCTGGTTCGACCTACGTACCTGGCGAGGCTCCGCCCGGTTGGCTCCGCCTCGCCAGCCGAGCTTGTCTCACAGCCCCGCTACGCGGGGGCTGGACTCCTTGAACGGAGGCTGTCGTGATGAGAGCGAAAAAAACGTGATCAAAACTTGACTCAATTGTCACGACACACGTTGTTCAAGGAGTCTAGTGATTCCATTCTTGATCGGATCGAGCAGCCCGTGATGAAAGTTCAACTGCATTTGAGTGGCCTGGGCCAACCGTGCATCCCCGAGGACCCCCTATGGCGAAGCAACCGATCGTCGTCGTCCTGCTGCTGACCGACCAACCCACGCGCCGTCTGGCGCTGGGAGCTCGGCGAGATGGGGCGGGCCGGCTCCGTGACAGCAAGGTCGCGCTGATCGGCGAGAAGATCGCGCAGGCCGCCCAGCGCACACCCCCGCCCCGCCGCTGACCGCCCAACGGGCGGAGTCCTACAAGGCGCGCGACAATGCGCGCCTCGCGGTTGCGGCGCGAGGCTTTGGGGTCCCCGCAAGCAACCGCGTGGGACTCGGGGCGCAGCCCCGAGTCAGCTATAGATAATGAACTCGAGCAGGTTGTCGTCGGGGTCGCGGATGTAGTGGCTGGTGCCGCTCGCGGTCCCACCGTTGCGACCGCCCGTCCGGTCGACCGGACCCTCGATCACGTCGGCTCCGGCCCGGTCCAGGGTATTCCGTAGCGCCGCGGTGGTCCCGTCCCACACGAAGCAGAAGTCCCCGCACGGCGGCTCGGCCGCTGGCGCGCGCAGCGTAAAGCTCTCGCGCTGCCATAGCACCGGCTGATGGAAGTTGATCTTCTGGTCGCCGAAGTGCACCGAACAAACCTGCGCCCCCGCGTTCACGGTGAAGCCGAGCGCGCGATAGAACCGGACCATCGCGTCGGTGTTTCGCATCGGCACCGCCACATGGTCGAACGACCGGATCGGTTCGCCCTGCGCCGCCAATCTGGACGCGCCGCCGGCGACCGCCAGCGAGGCGCCGCCGCCGAGCACACCCTTGATGAACCGCCGCCGTGACCGCTCCAGACCCACTTCTCTCGCACGCTCACCCATCGGCCATTCTCCCTGTCGCAACGCTGGAAACGGTCAGACCATAGCCTGGCTGCGCGGTCAGCCTCCAGACGAGGCTACGAGTTCTTCAGAAGAAGACGTAGCGCGGCACCCGCTTCTGGTAGTCCCCGTACTCTGTACCGTACTGAGTCAGGCAAGCGGTCTCTTCCCCGAGAATGCGGAAGTGATACCCGACCGCTGACGCCAGCCAGAGCATGACCGCGCTCCACGAACCGATGGCGACACAGGTTCCGAGCAGCATGGCAGCCATCCCCAGCCATTGCGGGTTCCTCGACACGCGATACAGACCTCTGGTCACCATCTGGCCGGGCGGTGTGCGATTGTAGCTCAGGAGAGCGGCGGACATGACGGCCGAGCCGGCAACGCACAGCGCGACGCCGACAAGGAGCACACCTTGGCCGATCTTCAGGGGCGTACCGATGATCAAGACGAAGGCGACCAGCGACGGGAGCTTCCCGAGAAGTGACACGACCAGCTGATACCGACGCCAGCCGGAAATGTCATAGAGCTTGGTCACGATGTCTCTGGAAAAGCTAGCAAGCAGCACGCCAAAGACCAGAAAGAAGACGCTCAACAGGAGCCACCCGTTGAGCCAACCCCACTGCATGTCTGGAAACAGCTCCATCGTTCTCGCTTCCACTCGTCTTGCTCGCGGCGGGTAACACACCGTACAAAACCGAAGGGCCGAGCCA
>DQNS01000074.1 GCA_015659035.1 Acidobacteriota bacterium
CGTGGCGATTATACGGGTGGCGTGTGGGATGATCGAGGAAACCGACCACCGAATGCTCCGACCGCACGCGCTCCAACCGCACCCGCCCCGCTCGTTCTTCCGCCGCGACCCTGTGTGGGTGGCCAGGAAGCTCCTGGGACATCGTCTCGTCAGCGGCGTGGGCGGCACCCGGACGGCCGGCATCATCGTCGAGACCGAGGCCTATCTGGGCATCGCCGACAAGGCGGCGCACACGTATGGGGGCCGCCGCTCGCGCCGCAACCGGACGATGTGGGGCGCGGCCGGCCATGCCTATGTGTACTTCGTCTACGGCATGCACCATTGCATCAACGTCGTCGCCGGCGAGACGGGCGACCCCGTCGCGGTGCTCATTCGAGCGCTCGAGCCCGACGCCGGGATCGACACCATGTTCGAGCGCCGTCGCAGGGCACGGCGCGCCACCGACCTCTGCTCGGGACCAGCCAAGCTATGCCAGGCGCTGGGCATCGACCTCCGCCTCGACGGCGAGGACCTGACCTCGAGCGACCTCCTCTGTGTCGAGTCCTCGAGCCGCCGGCCGCCGCCAACGACGATCGTGGCTACGCCGCGGGTCGGGATCGCCTACGCCGAAGAGTGGCAAAATGAGCCGCTGCGGTTCTTCGTCGCCGGCAATCTCCACGTGAGCCACGGCCGTGGCTAGAGCTGAAGATGGCGAAGCCCTCCGGCTTTCTCCTGACTTCCGTCCGCTCATCCTGAGCAGAGCGCAGGGGTGTTGTTGTCGAAGGACTGACTCCTGACTCCTGGAGCACTCGCCCTACCCGCCGGTGGCTATTCGATACAGCTTGGTCCCCGTCCTCAGGATGAGACTGCCGTTGGCCACCGCCGGGGTGGCCAGCGTCATCTCGTCGAGCGAGTTCCGGCCGAGCACCGCAAACTCGGGCCCGGCCTGGATGACGAACGTATCCCCGTCCTCGCTCAGGGCGAAGATCTTGCCGTTGTACGCCCACGGCGACGCGGTGAACAGGGTACCCGCCGTGATCCGCTGCCGCGGGTACACCTCCTGCCCGGTGCGCGCGTCGTAGCACATGAGGATTCCCCGGTCGAGCAACGTGTAGTGGTAGTCGCCGTAGACCAGCGACGACGGGTTGTAGGAGCCCAACTGCGGATGCGACCAGACGATGTAGTCGTTGCTGGTGGTGCCCTCCCCCAGCGTGATGTCGCCGCTGGCGCCGGGACGGATGGCGTAGACCGGGCGGTTCTGGTCGGCGACGTATCCCGAGTTGATGTAGAGCAGTCCGTGCTCGGTGAGCGGGGTCGGGATGACAAGTGTCGACATGCCGGTGAGGTGCCAGAGCAGCTCGCCGTCCAGCCCGTAGGACCGGACGCCGCCCTGACCGGTGGTAACGATCTCGGTCCGCAGGTCGTTCTCCCAGACGAACGGTGTCGACCAGTTCGACCCCTCGTCCCGGTTTGTTCGCCACAGCTCGGCGCCGGTCGCAGCGTCGTGGGCGGCGACGAACGACTGCTCATCGTTGTCGTTAACGACATACAGCCGCCCCTCGTGGAGCACGGGCGACGAAGCGGCGCCCCACTCGCGTCGAGGCAGCCAGTCCATCGGCACCGACCAGACCGGCTCCCCGGCAAAGTCGACCGCGAACAGGCCGATGTCCGCCAGGTAGACGTAGACGCGCTCCCCGTCGGTGACCGGCGTCTCCGAGGCGAACGTGCTCTTCTGGTGGGTCGGCAGGGACGGCACCGACGTGTGAAGCGTCCGCTCCCACCGGACCGCACCGCTCTCGAAGTCCACGTCGTACAGTACCCATCGCAAAGGGGCAGACACCTCCGTGATGTCGGCGCGGGTCATGGTGCCGCCGAGCGAACGGGCCCGGTAGTTCTCGACCGGCTGAATCGGGATGTCCGGTCCGCTGACGGCGGTCGAGGTCAGGACGAAGACGTGCTGCCCCCAGACGATGGGCGAGCTCCACGCGCGCCCCGGCACATCGATCGACCAGGCGATGTTTTCGTCCGGGCCCCAGGTGTCCGGCAGCGCCGGGTCGTCGGCGACGACACCGGACGCGCCGCCGCGGAACTGCGGCCAGTTTGACTGGGCCGACACGCTCGTCGCCGCCAGCACCGTGACACCGAGAGCACACACCGTCGTTCGTATCGTCATCATCAGCTCCGCAACCTTCGAGAACTGCAAGGAAAGCCGTCGGTTTGCGTTATTCTAGCGCAGCGCTTCCGGTCTTGCCTGGGGGGACAAATGAACCAAGGGTCTGCGCTCATCGTGAGAGTCGGTCTCGCCACGCTGGCGATGGCCGTGTGCGCCTCACTCCCTGCCGCGGCCGGGGCCACCCAGACGCCGACGGAGCACTCCGTGGGGTCACGACCTGAGACAGTGAGCTGGGGCTGGTTCCCGCTCGACAAGCCGCCGGTGCTGACCATCGCGTCCGGCGACACGGTCCGCATCGACACCCTGTCGCACGCCGGCGCCACCCAGAACGACCATCCGGAGGTCTCGCTCGGCGAGGTGGGCATCGCACCTGACCAGATCCTGCCGGACGTGGTCGACTTCTGGGCATCACGGGAGGGACGGCCCCGAGAGGGCCGGAGCGGCCACATCATTACCGGGCCGATTGCGATCGCGGGGGCCGAGCCGGGCGACATGCTCGAGATCCAGATACTCGAGATGACGACGCGTGTCCCCTACGGCATCAACAACACGAGCGCGACCGGCGGGGTGTTCGGCCAGCGCTATCCAGGGTCGCGCCCAGGCGACGCCGAGCGGGACATCGCGCGAGTCAGGCATCTCATCAGAACCGGCCGGGCCGGCGATCGGGAGGTCGCGTTTTTCTCCGACGACATCGAGGTGCCGCTGGCTCCGTTCATGGGCATCATGGCGGTCGCCCCCAACCCGGTGGTCGGCCAGCCCGGCGTCACGGTGCCCGGTGTGCAGAGCTCGCGTCCACCCGGTGCGTTCGGCGGCAACATGGACGTGAAGGATCTCACCGTCGGCAGCGTGCTGTATCTGCCGGTGTTTCATCCCGGCGCCCTGTTCTACGTGGGCGACCCGCACTCGGCACAGGGCGACGGCGAGGTCAGCGGCACCGCCATCGAACAGTCGCTGTCGGGCCGGTTCCGGTTCATCCTGCACGAGGACACCCCGCTCTCGATGCCTCGCGCCGAAACCGACACCCACTATATCCTGATGGGGATTGACCTCGACCTCGACCGCGCGCTGCAGCAGGCGGTTGACGAGGTGGTGGCGTTTCTGATCGCCGAGAAAGGGCTCACCCCAGACAAAGCGTTGAGCCTGGCCAGCATCGCGGTCGACTTCCAGGTGGCCGAGGCGGTCGACCTGACGCAGTTGGTGACCGGGAAGATTCCCAAGAGCCTGTTTCTTGCCCAATGACGATCCACGCAGACGGCAACCGCGAAGAGGGAAACATGAGACGCGCCATCGCGCTCGGGACACTGCTGGCCGCCGGCACGCTTGTGCTGGCCGCCACATCGCGGCCAGCCAACCAGGAACCGAGGACCGTGACGATCCAGTCGATGGATGTCCGGGAGAACCTCTATGTCGTCAGCGGCGGTGGCGGCCACACCGCAGTGCTGGTCACCGAGACGGACGGTGTCGTGCTGGTCGACACCAAGCTCGCCGGCTGGGGGCAATCGATCCTGGAGGCGGTGCAGGCGATCACCAGTCAACCGGTGACCGTCATCATCAACACGCACACCCATGGCGACCACGTCGGAGGCAATGCCGACTTTTCCGCCACGGTCGAGATCGTCGCGCACGAGAACGCTGCGACGCGCATGGCCGGCATGGACGCGTTCGCCGGAGCCGGCGCCGAATTCCTGCCGGACCGGACCTTCGGCGACACCCTGACGCTGTTCGAGGGCCGCGACCAGATCGACCTCTACTACTTCGGCACGGGCCACACCGACGGGGATACGGTGGTCGTCTTCCCGGCGCTGGGCACGGCGCACATGGGCGATCTGTTCGCCTTCTTGGGTCCGCCATACATCGACGTGGGCAACGGCGGAAGCGGCGTTGCGTATCCCGACACACTCGACCGGATCGTCGCGTCGATCGCGGGCGTGCGGCGGGTGATTCCGGGACACATTCCCCCGCCACCCGGCAGCCCGATGCGTGGATGGACCACGTGGGACGACCTGCGGGAGTATGCCCGGTTCAACCGAGACTTTCTCGAGGCGGCGCGTGCGTCGAAAGAGGCTGGACGCTCGGTCGACGAGGCGGTCGCGGCCCTGGACCTGTGGGCACGGTATCCCGAGTACGGCATGGACCGCGCCGCGGCCAACATGCAGGCGATCTACGACGAGCTGGGACAGTGAAAC
>DQNS01000053.1 GCA_015659035.1 Acidobacteriota bacterium
GGCACCGTGGCGTGGAACGGCTACCGGCATTTCGAGCTCTACTACGGCGTGTCGGGCATGGGCGCCATCTTGCACACCGTCAATCCGCGCCTGTTCCCCGAGCAGCTCGTCTACATCGTCAACCACGCCGAGGATGCGTACGTCTTCGTCGACCTCACCTTCGTACCGCTGCTGGAGGGGCTCGCCGACACGCTCGAGACGGTCAAGGGTTTCGTCATCATGACGGACGAAGCGCACATGCCGGACACCACGCTCGCCAACGCCCTCTGCTACGAGACCCTGATCGGCGCCGAGTCATCCGACTACGAATGGCCCCGATTCGACGAGAACACGGCGTCTTCCCTGTGCTATACCTCGGGCACCACCGGCAATCCCAAAGGCACGCTCTACAGCCACCGCTCCACCGTGATCCATGCCTTGGCCGGCTGCTCGACGGATGTGCTCGGGCTCTCGTGCCGTGACACGGTGCTGTCCATCGTGCCGATGTTCCACGCCAACGCCTGGTCTCTTCCGTATGCCGTGCCGATGTGCGGAGGCACGCTCGTGTTTCCTGGCGCGCGGCTGGATGGGGCCAGCGTGTATGAGCTGATCGATGGCGAGGGGGTGACCTTCAGCGCCGGTGTGCCGACGGTGTGGCTTATGCTGCTCGACTACCTGGCGCACAGCGGCAACACCCTCGACGGCATGTCGAGGGTCGTCTGCGGCGGCTCGGCGGTGCCGCGGTCGATGATTCAGGCATTCGAAGAGCAGCAGGGGGTTCGCATGATTCAGGCCTGGGGCATGACCGAGATGAGCCCCCTCGGTACTGTGGGGACCTTCAAGCGAGGGATGGCGGAGCTGCCCGCCCAACAGCGCTACGACATTCAGGGGAAGGCGGGCCGCTGCCTCTACGGCGTCGAGATGAAGATCGTCGACGACGCAGGCCACGAGATGCCGCGCGACGGCGTAGCCTTCGGCCAGCTCATGGTGCGGGGGCCGTGGGTCGCCACCGGCTACTTCAGGGGAGAGGGCGGAGACGTCCTCGATGCCGACAACTGGTTTCCCACCGGCGACGTCGCCACGCTCGACCCCGAGGGCTTCATGCAGATTGTCGATCGCACCAAGGACGTCATCAAGTCGGGGGGCGAGTGGATCAGCTCCATCGATCTCGAGAACGTCGCGGTCGGCCACCCCGAGGTCGCCGAGGCCTGCGTCATCGGCGTGTCCCATCCGAAGTGGGACGAGCGGCCAGTCCTGTTCATCGTCCGCACCGACGGCAGCACGCTCGACAAGGACGGCGCGCTCGCGTTCCTGGAGGGCAAGATCGCCAAGTGGTGGACGCCCGACGACGTGCTGTTCGTCGACGACCTGCCCCATACGGCCACGGGCAAGCTCTACAAGTCTGTGCTGCGCGAGAAATACAAGGACTACGTCCTGCCGACCGCGTAGGACGCGATTACCGCGTCACGCTGAAGTCGGCAGTCCAGACGTGCTCGCCCCAGTGGATGACAAGCCCGATCTGACCGTTGTTTCGAGGCGCGAGATACACGGCGAGCGGTTGCTCGTCTTTGTCAGAGGGGCCGCGCTGTACGTGGGACAGGGCGATGTCCGCGGCGTCGAAGGCAGGGTCGTGCTGGGTGCCCCACGAATCTGGCTCGTTGTTGAAGACCAGCCGCCAGTCGGTGCCGGCCTTCTTCAGCCAGAGTCCATAGGCGCCGGGGAAGTCGGGCGCCAGATTGTCGGTCGGCACCAGGGTGTCTGTGAACCGTAGCGGAACCTCGGTTCTGAGCCGGATGACCGCCCCCCGGGTCAGCTGGACGAGACCACCGTCCGCGATCGACTCGAGCGCGGCGTAGTCGTCGCCGTCGGCCCCGAGCTCTTTCTGGAACAGTATCTGGACGTGCATCCCGTCAGGGGTCACGAGCGCCGTCTCGTTCCGGGTGCCGAGCGTGGCGGCTCGGTAGCGAGCGCTGGTGTCCGAGTCGCGGGTCAGACTGGTCGCCCGGCCGACGTTGGAGGTGCGCTCGGGTCGCGGGCGTCGCGGCAGTTCGACGAACTCGAAGTCGGTCGTCCAGGAGTTCAGGCCCCACAGCAGCGTCAGCTGTCCGCTGTCCTCTCCGTCCGGCGCCAGGATGAGGGTCAGCGTGTCGGCCGACTCGGTCCTCGGCCGGTGTGTCAGCGAAATGCGGCCTGGCACGCGCGGGGGCGGTCCCGGTCGTGCCGCGGCTTCTTCCGAATCCTCGTCCTCCCCCGCATTCTCGGCGTCTGTGTCATCCGGGTCATCCGGGTCATCCGATTCATCCGTGTCGTCCGGGTCATTCGGGTCGTCCGGGTCGTCGTCCGGCTCATCCGGGATTGGGGGGCGGGCGTCGAGAGCCCATCCGTCTTCGGTGCGGGTCAGCCAGAGATCGTGGCTCGGTCCGGGCGATCGTGGCGCGTCCGGATCCGGAGCGAGCGTCCCGATGCTCAGCGCTCGGTGCCCCTCCAGCCGACCCACGCGAACCGCGGATTGAGCCGCGCCGGCCGACCAGGCCAGCAGCGTCGCAAGTGCCGGGTCGTCTGCCCGCAACGCGGGCTCGTATGCCACGCTGATCTGGCGGGCACTCAGCGTCAACTCGTATCTGATCAGGCCATCAGGGTCGTCGCCGGCTTGCCCGGCCTCGACAGTTTCGACAGTGCCGGCCAGCGTCGCCAGACAGGCAACGAGACCGATCGCGATCAGATGGGGTCGCCAGGAGCGCATGGCGGTCAGGAGAGCGTGTCGGGCGAGTCCCGGTCCGAGACGGACGCGGGACTCGCTACCAACAGGAAGGCCGGCTCGCTACTGCTGGTCGGAGGACGTGGCTTCCTCGGGCTCGATCTCGACCGCGTATCCGATGAAGCCCAGCGACATTTCATCGTCAGTCCGGGGGCCGTGCCCGGGCGACTCGTCCGATCGGAAGTCGTAGCGGGCCGCGTTCTCCGGCGAGTTGTCATACCAGAAGCTGATGTCGATGCGGGTGCCCTTGGGCAGCAGCTTCGGCTCCTTGTACTTGTAGGTCTCCTGCCAGCCCTGGTCATACTGCGGCACGTCGAGCAGCAGCTCTTCGCGGCCGTCGGGATAGATCGCGGTGTAGCGCGACGCCTTGGCTCGCATGTGCGCGTGCGGCCAGTAGGTCAGCACGTAGGTGTCTTTCTCGAGCGTGCGCGACATGCCGATGCGATAGTTGCCGTGGTTGGGCGGAATCTCGAACCCGGTGTTGCCGATCGAGTCGTTGATCACCTTGTACTTCACCGGTCGGTGCTCGACGAAGAACGCGATCTCGGGCTGGGTATAGACACCGGTGTCGGGGCCGGGTCGCTTGTGAAAGTGCATGTTGTAGGTGATGGTCGACCCCGCCTCGAGCTGCAGCCCGTAGCCGTCAGGCAGCATGACCGCCTCGGCGCCTTCGGCGATGCAGGTCAGCAGCTGCCCGGTCCCGGCAGCGCCGTCCTCGGCGGCGGCCTCCTCGATCGGCTTGTCGTCCTTGGCCGGCGCTCGCACGAAGCCGCACATGTGGTGCGCCACGTTGCCGGCCCCGGTCTTGAACTCCCAGCCTCGCACCCAGACGTCGTCCGGCAGCTCCGCCTCGGTCAGCTCCTTGAAGAAGCTGATGTTGAGGTCGTAGACGTCGTCATCGATGAAATAGGGCTCGTCCAGCTGGAAGACGAAGTCGGGCGTGCCAAGCGACCAGCCGCCGCTCGTCGCCTCGACGAACTGGCGCGGCGCCGGTGCATCGGCCTTGTTCCCGGCCGGCGCTCCGGCGTCGACCCAGCGCACGATCGTGTCGATCTCCGCATCGGTCAGGCCGCGCTCGTTCGAGAAGACACCCGTGGGCTCCGACGCGAACCAGGGCGGCATCTCGTGCGCTTCCACCTTGCGGGCAATCGCGCGGGCCCAGGGTCGGGTCTCGTCGTAACTCATGAACGACATCGGGGCGATGACACCACCGAGATTCAGCCCCTCCGGCTGGTGACAGGTCTGGCAGTTGTCCTGAATAAGCGGCAGGACGTCCTTGTAGTACGTCACGGCCTCCTCGTTGGCCGCATAGCTCGGAGCGACAATCACGCTCAGCAGGCCCGCCGCTAGAACGACCACAACCGCTCGCGCCTGGATTCTCATCAGTGGTCTCCCTCAACGCTTCCGGAGTACAGATTCCCATACGGTTTGTATCACGAACCTGGACTTGGCTGCAAACGCGGCCGCGAGCCGGAATTTTGTTGCGAATTCCACGGGGCCGACGCTAAAGTTGGAACGATGTCGAGACACGCGGTGGTGAGGGGGCCCGCGGCGGCCGTCGCGTGGCTGGTGGTGGTCGGTGCGGTTACCGATGTCCCTGCTGCCGCCCGACAGGTACCCGCCTCCGGCCAGGCATCTCCGGCGTCGCCCCAGCGAGATCTGCTTGACCGTTACTGTCTGACATGCCACAACGGGCGCCTGGCGGCCCAGGGTACGGTGCCGGTCTCGTTCGAAGCCCTGAACACACGCGATGTCGGTCGAGACCCGCAGGTCTGGGAGCAGGTCGTGCGCAAGCTGCGGCTCGGCATGATGCCGCCGGCCGGCCGCCCACGCCCGGACCAGGCGACGCACGACGGGTTTGTGGCGTGGCTCGAAGCAGAGCTCGATCGCGGAGCGGCCGCCAACCCGAACCCCGGCCGGCCGGCGATCCGCCGGCTGACCACCGCCGAGTACATCAACGCCATCCGGAGCCTGCTGGATCTCGAGGTCGACGAGCGCTGGCTGCTGTTTCCGGCCGACGACGTGGACCAGGAGGGCTTCGCGACCAACGCCGATGTGCTGTCGGTCTCGCCGGCCCTGTTCGACCGCTATCTCTCCGCCGCGAACCGTGTCAGCCGTCTTGCCGTCGGCGACCCCACCATCGGGCCGGGGTTCGCCGCCGCCACCTACGACACGCCCCGACTGCTGTATCAGGACGACCGGATGAGCGAGGAGCTCCCGTTCGGGTCGCGGGGGGGCATGGCGATTCGCCACTACTTTCCACTCGACGGCGACTACGAGGTGAAGGTCCGGTTGCGCCGGATGATCTACGACTACATCGTCGGCATGGGCACGTCACAGCAGATCGAGGTGCGGCTCGATGGCAGGCTCGTCGAGCGCTTCACGGTCGGCGACGCGGACCGCGTCGGGTATCCGTCCGCCTACAGCTTCTTTGGCACCATCCGCGGCGACCCCGCGTGGGAAGAGTATGTCTCGGTCGAGGCGGATACCCATCTCGTGGTGCGCATGCCGGCGCAGGCAGGGATGCGGGTCATCGGCGTGTCGTTCGTCGACGCGCACACCGAGCCGACCGGGATTCTGGAACGGCGGCTGTCCGGCTTCTCACTCAGTGGTCTTGGCTTCTATCACGGCAACGCGGCGGTCGGGCGGGTGGAGGTGACCGGTCCCTACGACGCCATGGGGCCGGGGGACACGCCAAGCCGGCGGAGGCTGTTCACGTGTCGGCCGTCGGCGCCGGCGGCCGAGGGCCCGTGCGCCCGGGAGATCCTGTCGCGACTTGCGCGACGCGCGTATCGGCGCCCGGTGACGGACGACGACCTCCAGACGTTGCTCGGGTTCTACGAGACCGGCCGGGCCGAGCGGGACTTCGAGGCGGGGATTCAGAAGGCGATCGAACGGGTGCTGGTCGCGCCCGAGTTCCTGTTTCGCATCGAGCGTGAATCGCCCGATCTCGCGCCGGGAACCGCCTACCGCCTCACCGATCTGGAGTTGGCCTCACGGCTGTCGTTCTTCCTGTGGAGCAGCATTCCCGACGAGGCGCTGCTGTCTGCGGCCGAGGCGGGTCGACTCCACGAGCCGGCCGAGCTCGAGCGGCAAGTGCGGCGGATGCTGGCCGACGCGCGCGCGAGGGCGCTCGTCGACGACTTCGCCAGTCAGTGGCTGCAGCTGCGTCGGGTGCGCGGGGTGATGCCGGATACGGACGTGTTCTACGAGTTCGACGAGAACCTCCGGGCCGATATGGAACGAGAGACGTTGCTGTTCCTGGAGAGTCAGCTGCGTGAGGACCGCGGGTTGCTCGACCTGTTGAGGGCGGACTACACGTTCGTGAACGAGCGTCTGGCGCGGCACTACGGCATCGCGGGCATCTACGGCGAGCGGTTTCGTCGGGTGACCTTTGATGACGACGACAACCGAGGCGGCTTGCTGGGGCACGCCAGTCTGCTGACGCTGACCGCCTACCCGACGCGGACCTCGCCGGTACTTCGGGGCAAGTGGCTGCTTGACAACATTCTCGGCATGCCGCCGTCCCCGCCGCCGGCCGACGTGCCGGCGCTCGAGGAGAATCATGGTGCGGCCCAGCCGCGGTCGGTCCGCGAGCGGATGGAACGGCATCGGGCGAATCCGGCCTGCGCGGTCTGTCATCGGGTCATGGACCCCCCTGGGTTTGCACTCGAGCACTTCGACGCCATCGGGCGCTGGCGGGCCACGGATGAGACCGGGGCGCCGGTCGACGCCGCCGGAACACTGGCTGACGGTACCATGGTGGACGGTCCCGCGACCTTGCGACAGGCGTTGCTGGCTCATGAGCACAGCTTCGTGAGGACCGTCATCGAGAAGTTGCTGACCTATGCCGTCGGCCGCAGCATCGAGTACTATGATCAACCCGCCATTCGGAAGATCACGGCAGCAGCCGTATCCGACGACTACCGCTGGTCGTCGATCGTGCTCGGCATCGTCGAGAGCGTGCCGTTCCAGATGAGGAGGTCGGAGTCATGACGATGGGCAGCAAGGGCAGCTTGGGCAGAATGATGATTAGCAAGAAGGCGATTCCGCGCCGGATGGTGCTGCGTGGGCTGGGCGCGAGCGTCGCCTTGCCGTTTCTCGACAGCATGGTGCCGGCGCTGAGTGCGCTGAGCACGACGGCGGCGAACCCCACGGTGCGCTTCGGTGCGGTCTACGTGCCCAACGGGATGGTCATGCAGAACTGGACGCCGGCCGTCGAGGGGGCCGCGTTCGAGCTGCCACCGATTCTGCAGCCGCTGGCGCCGTTTCGCGACCAGCTGCTGGTGCTGTCCGGGCTCAACTGCACTCCGCCGCCCGGCACGCGGGGCGGGACGCACTCCCGGGCCGCGACACGCTTTCTGACCGACGTGCACCCGGGCCTCTGGAACCCGCAGGCGATTTCGATGGACCAGATCGCGGCCAGGGAACTGGGGCGGCACACGCCGCTGGCGTCGCTCGAGCTCGGGCTGGAAGGCGCCAATTTCGCCGGGTCGTGCGACAGCGGCGGTTTCAGCTGTGCCTTCTCGTACACGATCTCCTGGAGTAGCTCGTCGACGCCGTTGCCGATGGAGCACAACCCGCGGGCGGTGTTCGAGCGGCTGTTCGGCGACAGCGAGACGACGGACCCGGCGGCGCGGCAGGCACGTATGCGGGAGCAACGCAGCATTCTCGATTCGGTGAGCGAGGAGGTGGCGCGGCTGCGAGGCAGCCTGGGGCCGATCGACCGCGTCAAGATTGGCGCGTATCTCGACGCGGTCCGCGACGTCGAGCGTCGCATCGAGATCGCCGAGGCGCAGGGCGAACAGGAGGTGCCGCTGCTGACGCGCCCGATGGGCGTTCCGGCGCGCTTCGCGGACCATGCGCGCCTCATGTACGACCTGCAGCTGCTGGCACACCAGACCGACCGCACACGGGTCACCACGTTCATGGCCGGTCACGAGCTGAGCGGTCGTACCTACCCGGAGATCGACGTGCCGGATGCGCATCATCCGTTGTCGCATCATCGGAACGTGCCGGAGGCGCTCGCGAAGCTGACCAAGATCAACACGTATCACCTCACGCTGTTCGCGTCGTTCGTCGAGAAATTGCGGTCGACATCGGATGGAGACGGGTCGCTGCTGGACCACATGGTCCTCATGTACGGCGCCGGCATGAGCGACAGCAACTCCCACTCGCCCTACAACCTCCCGATCGTGCTCCTTGGCGGGGGGGCGGGTCAGCTCGCAGGCGGGCGGCATCTGGTGTATCCGGACCGCAATCGCACACCGCTGGCCAACCTGCACGTGACACTGCTCGACAAGCTCGGCGTCCCGGTGGAGCGGATGGGTGATAGCACCGGCCCGCTCGTGAACCTGTCTGGGCACGCGGGCATCGACACGCTGTCAGAGATCTAGGCGCGGATGTCTCAGGAGGCAGGAGACAGGAGACAGGAGGCAGGAGGAGCTGTAGGGCTTCGCCGGCTTCTGCTTGCCGCTGTGGTGCTGCTTACGACCGCGAGCGCTGTGTCGGCACAGCGCGTCGACCTGCGGCTCGTCGAGGCGGTCAAGCGCCAGGACACGGCGGCGGTGCGCGTCCTCGTCTCCGAGGCGGACGTGAACGCCACTCAGGCGGACGGCGCCACGGCGTTACATTGGGCCACCTATCGGGACGATCTCGCGACAGCGCGTCTGCTGATCGGTGCCGGCGCCGATGCCGGTGTGTCGAATGAGCTCGGCGTGACACCGTTGGACCTGGCGTGCGAGAACGCGAACGCGGCGATGGTCGAGATGCTGCTGACAGCCGGCGCCGACGCGACCGCCGCGGTCGGCTCGGGCGAGACGCTGCTGATGAGCTGTGCCCGCACCGGGAGCGTCGCGGCCGTGCGGGTCCTGGTGGCCGGTGGGGCCGAGGTGAACGCTCGAGAGCCGACCGAGAACCAGACGGCGCTGATGTGGGCCGTGGCCGAGCGTCATCCGGCGGTGGTCAAGCTGCTGCTCGACAGCGGCGCTGATCTCCATGCGCGGTCGCGTGTCAGACGGAAGGTCATCAGCCGGCGGCTGCAGTCCGAGCTCAAGTACGGCGAGCTCGGTCGCAGCTACGGCACCGATGCCGAGGAGACGAGCATCGGCGGGTTCACGCCGTTGCTGTTCGCCGCCCGGCAGGGCGACATCGAGTCGGCACGTCTGCTGCTGGCCGCGGGCGCCAGCGTCAACGACACCGCGCCCGACGGGGCCAGCGTGCTGGTCGTGGCGACACACAGCGGGCACGGGACGCTTGCGACGTTCCTGCTGGGGCACGGTGCCAACCCCAATGGCGCCGCGGCCGGCTACACGGCGCTCCACGCTGCGGTGCTCACGGGCGACCTGGATCTCGTCGAGGCGCTGCTTGCGCACGGGGCCCGCCCCGACGCGCAGGTCACACTGGCCACACGCGTGACACGCAACGGCCAGGTCCTGATGCTGGGCGAACATCTGCTCGGGTCGACGCCGTTTGCGCTCGCGGCGAAGTTCACCGAGGTTCGCATCATGCGCGCGCTGGCGGCCGCCGGCGCCGACGTGCGGCTCCCGCTGAAAAACGGGTGGACGCCCTTGATGCTGGCGGCGAGCGCGAGTTGGAGATACGCGGTCTGGGACCGCCGCGACCGCGCGCTGGCCAAGGCCCCAGCGTTCCAGGCCCAGATGTATGACGAGGACGGCACATTGGCGGCGGTCAGGTCCGCGGTCGAATCGGGCGCCGACGTCAACGCCGTCGACGCGGACGGGAACACGGCGCTGCACCACGTCGTCGACAAGGGCTTCGACACCGTCGTGGAGTTCCTTGCGGCGCGCAGTGCGGACCTGGACGCGACGAACCACCGCGGACAGACGGCGCTGGCGATCGTGGTACGCGGCCGCACGGGTAACACCGACGCGGCGCCGGCCACGGCGGACCTGCTTCGATCGCTGGGGGCGCAGTAGCGTCCAGCCTCGTTGCTTTTGCGCGTGTCAGCTGCCGGACAGAACCTCGGCCAGACGCAGCACGGAGATGACCTCGACGTCTTGGACGGTCTGACCGTAGTGGTGACCGAAGTCGCGCCTGTCGCCGGTTACGAAAGAGGCGCATCGGCGGCCGAATACGGCCGTATTTGTGACAAGGGCCACTAGCAGCCCGTGGTGAAAGTCCAGCTGCATTCGACAGGCGCTGCATTCCGGCTGCCTGCGTTACTCCTCGGTCACATGCTGCCTGTATGTTCCCTCGTCGTGCCTTAGCAGGCGGGCGCATCAGCGGTCTCGGTGCAACGCTGGACTTTCACCACGAACTGCTAGGCACATGAAGAGGTGCAGAGACATCGGTGTGACCTCGGCGCTCGTCGTCGCCGTGATGCTCATCATGGCCGTGGAGCTGGCAGCAGGCCAGACGCTGACCCCGGCGCTGATCACCCAGGAGCGGTCCGTCAAGGACGGCGTGTTCACCCCAGACCAGGCGGCGCGTGGCCGTGAGCGATACGAAGCCAGCTGTCAGCGGTGCCATGGGATCGACCTCGCCGGCGGTGCCGGCCGGTCGCTCACCGGTGCCGTGTTCCTTCGCGACTGGACCGGGCTCACGCTCGACAGCCTGTTCGAGCGGATGCAGTCGATGCCGCCCGGCGGGTCGGAGAGTCTCGCCGCCGACGCCTACGTCGACATCATCACCTACGTGCTGGAGCGTAACGGCTTTCCCGCCGGCGGGGACGAGCTGTCCACCCGGTTCCTGAACGCGGTCCGCGTCGAGGGAGAGGAGGGCCCGGATGTCGTCCCGAACTTTGCCCTGGTGCGGGTCGTGGGCTGTCTGGCCGGAAGCGCGGCCGACGGGTGGCGGCTCGCCGACGCCAGCGCGGAAGTGCGGACCACCGACCCTGAGCCCTCGGCCGGCGACGAGCTGAGGGCGGTCCAGGCGATCCCGTTGGGGGAAGGCGCGTTCCGGCTGATGTATGTCTTCCCGAGCCCCGAGGCCTATGTCGGGCACATGGTCGAGACCAAGGGGTTGCTCATTCGCGGAGCCAGCGACAGTGCCGGCGACAGCCTCAACGTGACGTCGGTGCAGAGTCTGGCGCCGCGCTGCGGCCGTCCATGAGCCGGCGCGACACACCGCACTCGCAAAACCAGCTGATCTTCGGTGGCGCCTGTGCGGGCGTTCGGGTCCACCGTCAAGCGGATCAGCGAGCAGCACCGCGGACGCTCGGCCGTTGAAAGCCCGGTCCAGTGGGATGTGAACGGGGTGCCGGTTCGCGCGCGGAGCGGAGTTCTGAGAGAAGCTCGGCTCGCGAAGAAGCTGCGCTCCGTCTCACTCGTCGGTTTCAGGCGGAGCCTACTGTGACTGCTCGGGGTCGACGCCGGCGGCGAGCATGATCGCGCGAATCGAGGCCGCGGTCTCCGGAGAGCTGAGGATGTTCATCCCGCGGTGCATGCCGACCGCGATGTTCAACGGTGTCGCGCCGCGCTCGTTCTTCCGGTGCCAAACATCGATGTCGGCACCGGTTTCGGCCAGCAGGGTCACGACCCGCGGCAGGTGCTTGTAGGCGGCGCCGTGCATGGCGGTCTCGCCCTTGTCGTCGACCGCGTCGATGTCCAACCCGAGATCCAGCGTCACCTGAACCGCCTCGATGACCTCCGCCTCGGTGCCCGGGTCCTCTCCCGGGGACGACGTGCCGAGCCCCGCCGCCACCATGAGCGCGGTCGAGCGGTCTTCGTTGGTCAGGTGCGGGTCGGCGCCCAGTTCGGCCAACAGCCGCATGTACGCCGCGTCGGCGGTCCGGGCGGCGAGCAGGAAGGGGGTGCCGCCGATGAAGTTCAGTGCGGTGATGCCGGCCGGCGGCCGCGTCGTCACACGCACGTTCAGGTTCGCGCCATGCGCAATCAGCTTCCGGGCGAACTCGATGCTCGTCATGGTGCCCGACCCTCGCGGTGCCGGATTGTTGCTGCCGGCGACGCCCGCCTTACGCACCCAGGTGAGCTGGTGCAGCGCGGTCCAGCCGCGCGGCGCGGCATTGGGGTCGGCGCCGCGATCCAGCAGATAGGCTGCCAGCTCGAAGTGGGCGCTGCCGGCGGCAAGCAGAAACGCGTTCAGCCCGGCGTCCGAGGCCCGACGCTGCACGACGCCACCGGCGGTCAGGGTCGAGTTGATCGACAGCTGCTCGTTTAGGTCCGCGCCGGCTTCCAGCAGCGTCTGGACCACGTCAATCTGTCCCTCGCGCGCCGCGAACAGCAACGCCGTGAACCCCCGGTTCGACCGTGCGCTCAGGTCCGCCCCGTGGGACACCAGGGTGGGAATGGTCGCGGCGTGGCCCTCGGCCGCGGCCCACATCAATGCGGTCTGCCCCTTCCAGTGCTCATGCGCGTTGGGGTCGGCGCCGGCGTCGAGCAGCAGCTCGACCGCCTCGACGTTGCCGGACCGCGCCGCGGTCATCAACGCCGTCTCGCCCTCCATGCGCGACGTGTTCGGGTTGGCGCCCGCGTCGAGCAGCGCCGCAATCACGGGGGCGTTGCCGTCGACGCAGGCGAGCGAGAGCGGTCGGACGCCGTAGCGGTTGCCGACGTTCACACCGGCGCCCGCCGCCAGCAGGAGCCTGGCGATCTCCGTATCCTGGCCATTCGCAGCCCAGTGAAGGGGCGTCGTGCCGTCGACTTCGGCCGCGTTCACGTCGACGCCCTGTTCGATCAGGGCGCGGACACCCGCCACATCACCCGCCTTGACCGCCTCGACCAGCGGCACATCCGCCGGCGCGGCCGCCACCGGCAGACTGGTCAGTAGCAATCCCAGCACCGTGACGCCGATCAATCGTCCCATCTAGGTCATTCCGTGCGTTTCCTACAGCATCGAGCCCACAGGGGTCTGAAGAGCCGGCGCTGCATACTCTGAAGATAGCCGGCGAAGCCCTCCGGCTGCTCCTGTCTCCGCCTCCTGTCTTCTGCCTTCTGCAGAGCGTCAGAGTGAAAGCGGCTCCATGACCTCGCCGGCGTGGCCGGTACTGTCGACGAAGCGGTCGAGATGCACACCGACGTCGTCGAGCAACGCGAGGTGCAGGTTCGCCAGCGGGGTCAGCGTGTCGTACTTGACGTGCCGGCCGCCCCATTTCTTGTCGCCGCCGCTGCGCGCCACGATGATCGGCAGGTTCCGGTGATCGTGCACGTCCGGGTTGCCCATGCCGCTACCGAGCATGTAGGTCGAGTGGTCGAGCAGCGAGCCGTCGCCGTCCTTGGTCGACTGCAACCGGTCGACCATGTAGGCGAAGAGCGACACGTGATACGCGTTGATCTTGGCCAGCTTGGCGAGCTTCTCCGGGTCGTTCACGTGGTGTGAGATCGGATGATGCGGCTCGGGCACCCCGATTTGCGGGTAGGTGCGTGTGCTGGCCTCCCGCGCCATCTGGAACGTGATCACCCGCGTCAGGTCGGCTTGCAGCGCCAGCACCTGCAGGTCGAACATCAGCTTGACGTGGTCCTCCCACTCGGGCGGCACGCTGGTCGGTCGCGTCAGGTCCGGGATCGGCGAGCTGGCTGTCTGCTTTTCGGCCAGCTGGATCCGGCGCTCGACCTCGCGCACGGTGCTCAGATACTCGTCGACCCGGGTCCGGTCAGCGCTGCCGACCGTACGCTGGAGGCGCGCCATATCGTCGAGCACCCAGTCGAGGATGCTGGCGTTCTTGTGCATCTCGGCGCGGCGTTGCTCAGGTGTGCCCCCGTCTCCGAAGAGCCGCTCGAAGACCACCCGCGGGTCCGCCTCGGTCGGCAGTGGCGATGTCGGCGACGCCCATGACAGATTGTTCTGATACACGCAGGCGTAGCCGTTGTCGCAGGAGCCGACCTGCACGATCAGATCGGTGCCGAGCTCGAGCGACGGAAGCGGTGTGTCGCCGCCGATCTGCTGGGCAGCGATCTGGTCCACCGTGATGCCCAACTTGTAGTCGCTGCCCTCGGTGCGCTTCCCCTTCAGACAGCTCAGGAACGCTGCATTCGACGAGGCATGGTTGCCGGTCGTGTGCGCGTTGTTCAGCTCCATGTTCGTGACCACGGTCACGTCATCGAGATGCGGCGTCAGCGACGCCAGCGACGGCGAGAGCTGGGTCAGACGGCCCACTTCCTTCGGCGTCCAGGGCTCCGGGTTCATCCCCATCGGAATGAAGACGAAGCCCAGGCGGCGTGGCACGTTGGCGGCGGTGGCCGCCTGCGCCGTGAACGCGGGCACCATCGAGTCGAGCAACGGGAGCGCCACCGAGGCGCCCAGCCCCTTGAGGAACGTGCGGCGCGGCAGCGCCATCTTCGTGATCATCATTACTGCGACCTCCGCATCTGGAACGGGGTGCTCTCGACGATGCCGAGCACCAGAGATGAGAACCGGTTGTCGTTGCGGGCGGCGCTGCGGACGATTCGCCGCACCGCCGGGCCATCGTAGTGGTCGAGCCCACGCCCGAGCGCATACGTCATGAGCTTCTCGGTCATCGTCCCGACGAACACGTCGGGTCGGGCCAGCACAGCGTCACGCAGCCCGCCGACGCCACTGAAGCCGTCGCGGCCGCTACCGGGGATGCTACCCGAGGCGTCGATCGGGGTCCAGTCGTCGCTGCGGTCCCGCCAGCGGCCGATGGCGTCGAAATTCTCCATCGAGAGCCCCGCCGGGTCCATCAGCCGGTGACAGGCGGCGCAGACGGCGTTCGCACGGTGCTGCTCCATCCGCTCGCGCATCGAGTGCGCGGCGACGCCCGGCTCCGGTTCTTCGAGCGGCGGCACGTTCGGCGGCGGCGGCGGCGGCGGCGTGCCGAGCAGGTTCTCGAGAATCCACTTGCCGCGCAGCACGGGCGACGTTCGGGTGGCGTAGGAGGTGACCGTCAGGATGCTGCCGTGGCCCAGCAGGCCTCGGCGCACGCTGTCGGCCGGTAACGCCACCCGGCGGAACTGGGGACCGTAGACGTTGGGGATACCGTAGTGGCGCGCGAGCCGCTCGTTCAGGAACGTGTAGTCGGCGCGCAGCAGGTCGAGGACGTTGCGGTCCTCGCCGACGATGCTCGCGAACAGCAGCTGGGTTTCCTGGCGGAACGCGCTGCGCAAGTTGTCGTCGAAGTCGGGGAACAGTCGGAGATTCGGCGCCGCTGTGTCCAGATTGCGCAGATACAGCCACTGGTCGGCGAAATTCGTCGTCAGCGTCGCGGCGCGCGGGTCCCCCAGCATTCGTCGCACCTGGGCCTCGAGCACCGCGGCGTCGCCGAGACGCCCCGCCTCGGCCAGGTCGAGCAGCGCGTCGTCGGGGATGCTGCTCCAGATGAAGAACGACAGGCGGGAGGCCAGCTCGACGTCGCTGATGCGGTAGGCGGTCGCCGGCGCCACGCCGTCCGGGTCACGCTCGATCCGGAACAGAAACTCCGGGCTCGTCAGCAACGCCCGCAACGCCAACTCGATGCCCGACTCGAAGTCGCCCTCGGCGCGTCCCTGCTCGTAGAAGGCCAGCGGCATTGCCAGGTCCCGGTAGGACACCGGCCGCCGGTAGGCGCGACGGGCCAGGCTCGAGATGATCGTGGCGGCGCAGTCCGCCTCGTCAGCCGCCGTTGCCGGGCGGCACGTGAAGATTCGGTCACGGCTCGGCGTGGTGCCGGCGCCGGTGGGGTCGAACGGCCCGGTGATCGACACCGAGTACACGGCCGGCTGCTGGCGTGGGTGCCGGTCCTGGTTGAACTGCGCCTGATACGGCTGCCGCTCGGTCTCGATGAGCGCCGAGTTCTTCTGCAGGAATGCCGCGCCGAAGACGTGTGGCCCGGCGGTGACAGGGATATGCAGGTTCAGGTGCTTGTCGACCCCTTCGTCGGCGTAGTAGCTCCCCAACCGGTTCCGGTTCGGGACGACGGAGAACAGCGCGAGCCGCTCGCCGTCCAGGGTCATCTCCAGCACGTGTGTGTTGCGTAGCCCTTCAACATTCTCGTTCCGGTTCCGCGCCAGCCGCACCTCGATCTCGTATTCCCCGTCCAGCGGGAACGAGTGCTCCAGCATCGTGCCGCCCCTGGTGCCGAAGGGCAGCCCGTCGAGATGGCCCTCCTGGGTCAGATCCGGTCGCAGGGTCACCACGCGGCTCCCCGGGGTGATCGCCATGCTCCCGACCGCCAGCCGGCTGATTTTCTGTGCGGCCGACAGATACCGCTCCATCAGGGTGGGTGACAGCTCGGTCACACCGATGTTGTCGAAGCCGAAGCTCGCGTCGTCGCGGGGTAGCAGCGCCGTGACGTCCACGTCGAGCGCCAGCAGATCATGCACCGCGTTCCGATACTCGGTGCGGTTCAGCCGGCGGAAAGTCTCGGCGCGGCCCGGGTGCGGCGTGGCGGCGGCGATGGTGTCGAGCTCGGTTTCGAGATACGTGAGCAGCCGGCTGGAGCCGGCTGCGTCCGGGCGCGGTGCCCCCGTCGGGGGCATGGCGCCCGCGCGCAGCTTGCGCACGGCGCGTTCCCACACCTCGACGTGGTCGGCCACCGCATCGAGCGGGAGGCCCTCGAGCGACACCCCGCCCCTCAGGGCGCGGTCGTTGTGGCAGCCCAGACAGTACTGGTCGACGAGGGCCTGCTCGGTGGCCGCCCCCGCCGGTGCGCCCTGTTGTTCGGGGCCGGCGGCCCCGAGATACGGGACGGAAAGGAACACCACGGCCAGTCCGGCCGCACACGACGCGAGCCGACGCCTTCGCATCCGACCTCCCGCCTGAGGGTACAAGAACCTAAAAGATATCTTACACCTGGTCCTATCAATAGTCACGAATGAGTTGGCAGGCGTTCGGCAGACTTCGTGCTGCCGTGTGGTGGCGAACGTGGTACCGTCGTGGCCAGATAGATTTGCCCTGCTCGAAGCGAGTCTGGAATCCGGCACCGGTACTCTCGACACATGCAGATACGCACAGCAGTCCTGCACAGGCTGCTTTCGCTTTTCGCGCGCGGCGCCAGTCGGGCGATTCTCGGGTTCGCCATGGTCGGTGCGATGCCAGTGGCTGGGTTCGCGCAGGGTGACGATGCGGAACCCCGGCCGTGGTACGAACGGATCGAGTTCGGCGGCGATTTTCGTTCTCGCTATGAGGGGTTCTATCAGGATGGCCGGACGACGCGGCACCGGAACCGGTTTCGCCTCCGGCTCCGGATCGACAGCGACATCAACGATGACACGCATCTGCAGATCCAGATCGCCAGCGGCGACCCGGGGACACCGGTGTCCACCAACCAGACGTTCTCCAGTTTCTTCCGCCCCAAGCCGTTCAACCTCGACCGGGTCAACATCGCCTACAACCCCGGTGGCGCGCGGGCGCTGACGCTCGGGATCGGGAAGTTCGGGTTCCCGATCACCCGCACCCAGATGACCTGGGATGACGACCTCAACGTCGAGGGCGGCTACGAGCAGGTGGCCTGGAGCCCGACCGAGAGGGTCGGGGTGAAGCTGGTGGCGTTGCAGACGGTGGTCAACGAGGTGAGTAGCGACCAGGACTCGTACATGCTCGCCGGCTACGGCGAGGTCAGCGTGGCATTCGGTAGCCACACGCTCCAGGTCTCGGTGGCCGACTACGGGTTCGGCAACGTCGACCAGGTGGCCGTCGGGCGCGCCACAGGGCCGCTCAGAAGCCTTCTCACCAACCAGGTCGAGCGGGACGCCGCCGGCGCCATCACCGGGCTCGTGTCCGACGTCAACATGGTCGACGTCATCGCCCAGGCCGAGCTCGACACCGGGCGCGAGGGGTACCCGTTCCGCGTGCTGGCCGACGTCGTGCGCAACATCCGGGCGGCGTCGAACCTCGACACAGGCATCTGGTTCGAGGCGGAGTATGGCGGGTCACGCCGGCCGCGCAGCTACACCCTGGGGTACACCTACGGGTGGATCGAACAGGACGCCGTTCTGTCCCCGTTCATGTTCAGCGACATCCCTGGCACCAACCTGCAGCTGCACATGATCACCGTGGCCTATGTGCCGCTGCCGAACCTGACCCTCGACCTGACAGTGCACATCACCAAACAGCTCGAGGTGCCGGTGGGGACCCCCAACAGCTACCTGATCCGACCGCACGTGGCCGTCATCGTCCGGTTCTAGATCTAGAGCGCCCAAGTAGGGCTGCCAGGGCCACTTCCGTCGAGCCACTTCCCAAAATAGGCACCGAGCGCGCGAAACGCCTGCCCGCGGTGACTCACGGCCGCTTTCTCTTCGGCCGTGACCTCCGCCAGCGTGCGGCCATAGGCCGGGTAGTAGAAGATCGGGTCGTAGCCGAAACCGCCGTTCCCGCGTGGCGGCAACCGCACGCGGCCTTCGACGATACCGGTCGTTTCCCAGACGATTCCATCCGTTCGGACTGCTAGTGTCAGCGCGCAGACGAACCGCGCCGTGCTCGAGTCTGTCCCGCGCTCGGCGAGCATCTCTTGAATCGTGGCGAACTTCTCCGCGTAGGACTCGCCGTTGAACCGCGCCGAGTGCACCCCGGGCTCGCCGTCCAACGCATCGATTTCGAGACCGGAATCCTCCGCGACCGTGAGCTCGCCGGTGGCGCCGGCGTAGTAGCGCGCCTTGAGCCGCGCGTTCTCGGCGAACGTCGACCCGGTTTCCTCCGGCTCCGGACCTGGGGAATGGTCGGCGAGCGTCACGAGCGTGACCGGCACCGCGCCGAGGATGCCGCGGATCTCGTCGAGCTTGCCGGGGTTCGTGGTGGCGATCAGCAGACGGGCCGGCAGGGGGACGGTCACGAGAGAAAATCGGCCACCAGCTCGCGTTGCAGCGTGACCAGATGACCGATGCCGGTCTCGGCCAGCGCCAGCAGCGCATCGTGCGAGGTGCGCGAGAACGGTGCCCCTTCGGCGGTGCCCTGGACCTCGATGAAGCGGCCGTCCCCGGTCATCACGACGTTCATATCGACCTCGGCCTTCGAGTCCTCGTCGTAGGCGAGGTCGAGCAGGGGGGTGCCGTTGACGATGCCCACGCTGGTGGCCGCGACATGGTCGGCGATCGGAATCCGCTTGAGGACGCCGCGCTCCTTCAGATGCTGGAGCGCGAAGACGAGCGCCACGAACGCGCCGCTGATCGAGGCGGTGCGTGTCCCGCCGTCGGCCTGGATCACGTCACAGTCAATCCAGATGGTTCGCTCGCCCAGCGCCTCGAGCTGCGTGACCGCGCGGAGCGACCGGCCGATCAGCCGCTGGATCTCCTGCGTGCGTCCACCCAGCTTGCCTCGGCTGGCCTCGCGAACGGTTCGGGTGGAGGTCGCGCGGGGCAGCATGCCGTACTCGGCGGTCACCCATCCCTTCCCGGTGCCGCGGAGAAAGGACGGCACCTTGTCGTCGACACTCGCCGTGCAGATGACGCGTGTCCGCCCCGCCTCGATCAGCACCGACCCCTCGGCGTGCTCGAGATAGTGGGGCGTGAGTCGGGTCTCTCGGAGCTGGTCCGCCGAGCGTCCGTCGCTGCGTGTGTGCTCTGTCATATCGTCGGTGTGGGCGTCGCCTCGACCTCGAGTGTCGGCTCCGCCTCGGGTGTCGGCTCCGCGTTGGGGTCGGCGACCCACTGCATGTTCCTTTCGAGCGGGCTCTGGAGATCCACATGGCCCACCAGGGTGTCGACCTCACGGCCGTTAATCAGGATCTGGACGGCGTTGATCACCGGGAGATTGGTAGTCAGGGCGTTCACGATCGCGTACACCGTGAACAGCTCCTCGAGCGAGCCGCCCGAGTGACCGAGTGTGACCTCCTCGCTGAGGTCGACGATGGCATCGCCGCGCTCGGTCAGATACAGGGCAAGCAACTGCGTGCCGGGCGGAATCGGTGACAGCAAGTGGGCCGGTGGCTCGGCGAGCTGCGCCTCGAGAATGACCCGCGCCTGCGCGGCCGGTTCCGCCCGCTGCTCGAGCCGGCGCTCGAATTCGACCAGCTGCATCCCATCGTCGGAGATGTAGAAGAGCGTCGTCGCGACACGCGCGCCAGCCGTCGGTGTCCCGGTCGCAGCCGGGGGGGTGTCCGGCGGATACCAGCGGGGCAGCCCCACGAAGAGCACCCACGCGCCCAGGACGGCGGCCGCGCCCAGCGCCACGTAGAGCCAGTAGTCGCGCTTCACGGGTTTTGTCCCAGGTGTCCGTGGTGAAAGTCCTGCGTCGCACCGAACGCAGCGGGACTTTCACCACGGGCTGCTAGCGTGGCGTCCGGCCCGTCGGGCGGCGCGAACGCCGCCGGGCCAGCCGGTGGCACGCCGCGCGCGACCTCGTCCCGATATCGGATGATGCTGCGCAGCAAGCCGTTCACGATGGTGGTCTGAAACGTCGTCGCTGTCAGCTGCGCCTCCTGATCCGGGTTGGAGAGAAACCCCATCTCCACCAACACAGCCGGCATGTTGGCGCCGACCAGCACCCGGAACGGTGCCTGCTGGAGCCCGCGCGGGCTCATCGGGATCCGGAGGCTGAGCTCGTCGGCCACGGTCAGGGCCCAGCGGGCCGACTGGTCCACGTGGCGCAGCTGCGCCAGCTCCCACGGTACGATGTCGAGGACCCGCGAGCCGCCGCCGACCACCGGCACTGGCTGGCCGGTGAACCCGGACGCCTCGCGCGCTTCCGCGTCGTACTCGGCGAGGCTCAGATAGAAGACCTCGGCGCCGGTGGCCGATTCGCGGACCGACGCGTTCGTGTGGAGGCTGATGAACAGATCCGCCCGGTTGTTGTTGGCGATGGCCGCCCGCTCGTCAAGTGCCACGGTGGTGTCGGTGGTTCGGGTCAGCACGACCCGGAGCCCCAGCTGACTCTCGATCAGATTCCGCAGCCGACGTGCGACGGCGAGCGTGACCTCCTTCTCCAGGGTGCCGTTGGGTCCACGGGTGCCGGTATCGTCGCCGCCGTGACCAGGGTCGATCGCGATCGCGCGGATGGTTCGTGGTGGCGCAAGATCGGACAATGTCGGCAGGTCGGGATCTGGAGCGGCGTCGGCCGGCGTCGGCACCCGTGGCGCGGGTGGCGGGACGACGCGGGTCGAGGTCGCCGGGGTCGGTTGCAGGTCGATGACCAGTTCGACACCGCCGCCAATCGCCGGCTCGCTCCGTGACGTATAGGCGCCGAACGCGTTGCCCAGGTCGACCGCCAGCGCGGGGCGCGTCGCGACATCGCGCAGACCCCGCACCAGGGTGTCCGGCGCGATGTCTGGGAGCACCAGGTCGAGGGCGTCGGCCGCGAATGTGATCACGAGGCGGCCGGTTTCCTGCTCGATGACGTGGTCTGCCGCCGGCGTGATCATGAGGCGCAGCCGCGACTGCGGGCCGATACGTTGATACCGGGCGACCACCTGGGGCACGCGGATGTCGCCGATGACCACCAGACCCGAGCGGCGTCGCAGCTCGACGCTTTGGTCATGGACCAGCGCGAGCACCCGCCCGATGAAGTCGATCGGCACATACCAGAAGCCAGAGCGCTGCACTGGTGGAGAGGGCAGCGACACGAGCGTACCGGCGACCGACACGAGACCCTGGTTCGCGGTCAGGACAATTACCTGCTCGCCACGCAGTAGCGTCAGGCGACCGGGCTGCTGGTTCTCGGGGACGGTGAGACCGAACGGTCCGGTCAGCTGCCGCAGGTCGACCATCCGGCGCCCGTCGAACGCCACAGTCGGCAGCAGTCGTCGGCCTTCCGAGGAGACCAGCGTGAGCGGTTCGTCGAGGGTCTGGCTCCCGCCGGGTTCCGTTGCGAGCAGCAACAGACAGGCAGCGAGTGTCAGCCGGTGCGTCATGGTGCCGATGGGGTGCAGGTGTCGGATACGAAGAGAGATGCCAGCCGGGATGCAGCGTCGGTCGAATGCAGCGGGACTGCCACCACGGACTGCTTAGGCCTCGGGCGGAAATACGTGTGCCACTTCTGGGCGTCGAGGTGCCTGCCCGGCCAGGCGCGAGGAGCGCGCATCCCGGGAGCATGTAAGCGACGAGCAACGACGTGGTGCGGGATACATCGGCGACCGGAATGGCACACGTATTCCCCTCCCCCCCCGGGTCCTTACAGCATGATAGCGTACGCCACCCTGCCGGCCGGCTGTCGCACGGTCTGGCAGTCCGTGGTGAAGTCCCGCGTTGCACCGAGACCCGTCGTGAAAGAAGCCGCGTCTGGCCAGTACAAGGCGCGACGAGGAAGAATACCGGCAGTATGTGACCGAGGAGCAACGTGGGCAGGCGGGATGCAGCGCCTGTCGAATGTAGCGGGACTGTCACCACGGGCTGCTAACTGGTTCGCAGCGCAAGAGAGTTATCAGGTGTGGTGTGTGTCCGAAACAATCCGTGTTCCACCCGACCGCGCCGCGGTAAGCGGGCCGGCGCCGAACCATCCGGTCAGACCTGGAGGCTGCTGAGTCGATGACGCCGACCGATCCGTCACCGTCGCCCAATCCGTCACTGATCGTAGATCTCGCCGTGGCGTATCGTGGTGCGATGATGCTGTTCGCTGTGAACGAGCTCCATCCCCACCTCGACGCGTGTCAAGATGTCGTGGCCTCGCGGCTGCAGGTCCAGTTGGGGAGCAAACCAGGGCCTTGAGAGAAAAACAGAATAGCGTACCTGTCTGTTCGGGATCCCGGCGGACTTCACGCCTGTCGCATCACTGCTGAACACGGGAGAGACGAGATGCCCACGCGCTACAGGGTTCTTACCTTTGTGATCACGCTGTTTTGGGCCGGCGGCGCCGGCGCCCAGGAACCGGTCGACCGCGAGATGGTGGAGCGGATCAAGGCTGAAGGCAGCGAGCGGTCGCGGGTCGGGGAGCTCTTCAACCATTTCACGAACGTCATCGGCGGTCGGCTCACTGCCTCGCCGGCGCATCGCGAGGCGGTGGAGTACGCGCGTGGCAGGCTCGAAGGTTGGGGGCTCGACAACGTTCATCTCGAGGCGTGGGAGTTCGGTCGCGGGTGGACGCTGGAGCGGTTCTCTATTGAGATGCTCGAGCCGCGGTATCTGCCGATGATCGGTTATCCACATGGGTGGTCGGCGTCGACCGACGGCCGTCTGGTTGCGGAGCCCGTGCTCCTGGGGGACATGACACCGGAGACGCTCGGCGATCGCGCAGGGACGCTGAGCGGCGCGATCGTGCTGACCCGGCCGATCCAGGCCGACTTCGTCCGCGAGGATCGTCCGGCGCCACGCGCCGACTACCGTCCGTCGTCGGCGCCGCCCCGCCCAACCGCCGAGGCGGAGACAGCGCGCGCTGCGCGCGCCCGGCTGCGCACGGCCCGGAATGAGCTGACGGCGATGCTGCGCCGCGAGGGCGCCGGGGTCCTGCTCGAGCCGAACATCGGCGAACACGGTACGTTGTTCGTCACCGGGCGCGACCAGGGCGAGGGGGCGCTGCCGTCGGTCGTGCTGTCGGCCGAGCACTACAACCTGGTCGCGCGGCTGATCGCGCAGGGGATTCCGGTGACGCTGGCGGTCGAGGTGCGGGCTCGCTTCAACGACGACGATCTGAACACCCACAACCTCATCGCCGAGATCGCCGGTACCGACCCTGAGATCGGCGACGAGGTGGTGATGGTAGGCGCGCACCTCGATTCGTGGCACT
Source organism: Acidobacteriota bacterium (assembly GCA_015659035.1). Taxonomy (GTDB): domain Bacteria; phylum Acidobacteriota; class Vicinamibacteria; order Vicinamibacterales; family UBA8438; genus NP936. The sequence goes on from DQNS01000053.1 coordinate 23,243, forward strand.
CCGCGAGCGGGGCCACCGACAACGCCGACGGCTCATCGGTGGCGATGGAGGCGTTGCGCATTCTCGAGGCGCTGGGTGTGCGACCGCGGCGCACGATCCGGCTGGCGCTGTGGAGCGGCGAGGAGCAAGGGCTCCTCGGGTCACGCGAGTATGTCCGACGGCATCTCGAGGGCGATGCCAATCAGGCCGAGCGCGACCGATTCTCGGTCTACTTCAACCTGGACAACGGCCTGGTGCCGATCTACGGCTTCTACCTGGAGGGTAACGAGGCGATGCGGCCGATCATGGACGCGTATCTGCGGCCGTTCCAGGACTACACCAGCATGTACAACACGCAGCAGGGGATCGGCGCCACCGATCACCTGTCGTTCCTCCGGACGGGCGTGCCCGGGTACCAGGCGATCCACGACTACACCGACTACGACGTCCGCACCCACCACACCAACATGGACACCTTCGATCGGATCGACGGGGAGAGTCTCGTGCACGCGGCTGTCGTGATGGCGTCGATTCTCTACCACGCCGCCATGCGCGACGAGAAGATGCCGCGTGATCCGACATGGAGGCCGGGCCGGTAGCCTAGGACACTAGCGCGAGCCACGCAGCGAGCGCGGCGCCGATGAGCGGGCCGACGACCGGGACCGCCGCATAGCCCCAGTCGCTGTCCCGTTTGCCGGCGATCGGCAAGACCGCGTGTGCGAGCCGCGGGCCCAGGTCGCGGGCCGGGTTGATCGCGTAGCCGGTGGTGCCGCCGAGCGAGAGACCGATGGCGAAGACAACGAGCCCGACCCGCACCGCGCCGATCGACCCCAGTCCTACGGGCACCGACGCCGCGGCTCCGGTCGCGGCCCACGCGAACGAGGGGTCGCTGATCAACAGGACGGCGTAGACCAGCACGAAGGTGGCCACCGCCTCACACAAGAGGTTCAGCCCGAAGTGCCGGATGTTCGGGCTGGTGCTGAAGGTCGCCAGCTTGCCGTCGGCGTCCGCCGTCGCCTCGTAGTGTTTCATGTAGAACAGATAGACGACGACCGCCCCGACGTACGCGCCGACCATCTGCGCGGCAATGTAGCCGGGGACCTGGTCCCAGGCGAACCGGCCGGCCAGCGCGACGCCGAGGGTGACGGCCGGGTTGATGTGTGCGCCGCTCGTCTCGCCCACACACAGCACGGCCGTGTAGACCGCGAATCCCCAGCCGGCGCAGATGACGATCCAGCCGGCGCCGTGTCCCTTGGTGCGGTCGAGCACCACGTTGGCCACCACACCGTTGCCCAGGAGTATCAGGATGGCGGTGCCCAGCAGCTCCGCGAGATAGACGTTCATCGTGTTCCTCGCCGACGGGGCTTCACGGGGGAGGCGCACCGGGCGCCGTGGCGGTCTCATTATAGGTGGCCGTCAGGACATGCAGGCGGTCCATCAAATTCTTGCTCGCATCCGATCAGGCGACGTAACCTGTTGGCCTCCGCGGGGATTCGGCGGGTAGGGCAGTTCGGCTGTGGAACCCGTCCTCGCGGCAGGAGACGGATATGGCAAGAAGCTGGATGTCGGTTCTGTGGCTGGCAGTTCTGGTGACGATGTCGGCGATCGGGGCTCGTGCGCAGGACGTGGTCATCGTCGGCGGGCAAGGACGCACCTGCAACGACGACCCCGCGTGCATCAACCGGTTGCACCCCGACATCCCGATGGCGGCCCGGGCGCGCCCGGGTCAAACGATCGTGCTCCACACGCGCAACGCCAGCGATTTCGACCTCGACCCCGCGAGCACGTATGTGGATCCGCGGGCCGACGGGCCGGCGGTCAGCACCGTGCACCCGCTCACCGGCCCCGTCTATATCGAGGGCGCCGAGGCGGGTGACGTTCTGGCCGTCACGCTGCTCGACATTGAGCCCGGTCCGTTCGGCTACACGAGCCTCAGCAGCATCGGGTTCATCTCGGACCAGTTCGACGAGACGCTCCGGCTGCTCTGGCGATTGAACCGGACCGAGGCGGTGTCGGACGACCTCCCGGGTGTGCGGATTCCGAACAACAGCTTCCCCGGTGTCGTCACCGTGCTGCCCGGACGGGCCCAGCTCGATGAGATACTGGCCCGCGAGACCGCGCTCGCGGCGGTGGGCGGCGCCGTCTTTGCGCCCGAGCCGGCCAACGCCACGCCGGCCCAGGTCTGCGGCACCGACGCGCCCGGCGCGGGTGAGTGCCTGCGCACCATCCCGCCCCGCGAACATGGCGGCAACCTGGACATCCGCTACTTCGGGGTGGGTGTCACCGTGTATCTGCCGTGCTATCTCGACGGCTGCGGTTTGGCGGTGGGCGATCTGCACTTCGCGCAGGGTGATGGTGAGGTCAGCGGCACCGCGATCGAGATGGATGCCACGGTGATGCTCACGACCGAGGTCATCAAGGACGGTCCTGCGCTGGCGCGCGGGCCGCACTACGCGGGTCCGGCGCGCCTGCTCGACATCCCGTCCCGGCGGTTCTACGCGACCACGGGGTTTCCGGTGAAGCAGCCGGGAGAGGTGCCCCCCGACATGGCGTATCTGGATTCCGGGCGAGTTGCGCCGCTGGGCAACCTCTCGAAGGACATCTCGCTGGCCGCCCGTAACGCGCTGCTCGAGATGGTCGAATACATCTCCCGGACCTACGGCCTCACCCGCGCCCAGTCCTACCTCGTCGCGAGTGTCGCGGTCGACCTGCGGATTGGCCAGCTGGTCGACGCACCGAACGTGGGAGTGACCGCGATCCTCCCACTTGATATCTTCGCGGATCGATGAGCCCCGCCCCACACCCGATGGGGTCCGCGCGTGGCCCGCGCGCGCGTCCGGGCGCCCTGCTGTTCCTGTTTCTCGGCAGCGGCTGTGCGGCGTTGATCTACGAGCTTGTCTGGTTCCACATCTTACGGCTTGTCATCGGGTCGTCGTCGATCTCCATCGCCGCGTTGCTGGTGAGCTTCATGGGCGGGATGGGGCTGGGGAGCGTCGCGCTGCCCAGAATGGTGCCCCGGTCCTGGCACCCGCTGAGGGTCTACGCCGGCCTGGAGCTGTCGATCAGCGTCATCGGGCTCATTCTGCTCGTCGCGCTGCCCCGGGTCCAGACGGTGTATCTCGCGGCGGTCGGCTACGGTCTGGGCGGTGTGCTGCTCCGGGCCGTCGTCTGCATCGCCTGTCTGCTGCCGCCGACCATGCTGATGGGGGCGACCCTGCCTGCGGTGGCGCGCTGGACCGGCGTGACACGAACCGGCGTGGCACAGACCGGCCTGCTGTATGCCGCGAACACCATCGGCGCGGTCGCCGGTGTGCTCATTGCCAGCTTCTATCTCCTGCGTCTGCACGACACGGTCGTGACGACACTGGTGGCGGTCGGTCTGAACGTCGCGGTGGCGCTGGTGGCGCTGTGGCTCGCGGCCCGTCGGCCACATGCGGCGGCATCTGACGTAGCCGAACCGGGGCCGGTGGCCGCGCGACCGGTGGTGCTGGCCGCTATCGGGCTCTCCGGCTTCGTCTCGCTTGGGGCCGAGGTGGTATGGACGCGCCAGCTGTCGCTGCTGTTCGGCGCCACCGTGTACAACTTTTCGCTGATCCTGGCGGTGTTCCTGGCCGGGCTCGGGACCGGCAGTCTGGGTGGCGCCTGGCTGGCGAAGCGCACCGACCGGGCCGACCTGGCGCTGGCGTGGTGTCAGCTCGGCCTGTTGGCGGCGCTGCCGTATGGCGCCTACATGATCGGGTATCAGATCCCGTTCTGGCAGGTCGGTGAGAACTTTCTTCCGGCGGTCGACGCGTCGCGGCCGCTCCTGTTCGTCTATGACATCGCCCGCTGCGCGGTGTCGATGGGTCCGGCGACGCTGTGCTGGGGGGCGAGCTTTCCGCTGGCGCTGGCGGCGGCCAACGCGGGGGAGTTCGACGCGGGCCGGCTGGTGGCGCGGGTGTCGGTGGTCAACACCCTCGGCGCGTTGGTCGGGACCGTTGTCTTCAGTCTCGTCCTAATTCCGGGCCTCGGCACGCAGCGCGCGCAGCAGGCGCTGGCGCTGGTGGCGGCTACCGCCGCGGTGCTCCTGTTCCTGAGGGCGACGCCACGCGTCACTGCACATCGGGGTCGGGGGGAGCATTGGGAGCACCGGGACGGGGACGCGCCCGAGCCGGTGCGTGGCTCGCGGCTCAGACCCGCGTGGCGTGCCGGGCTGCTCGTTGTCGCGACTCTGAGCTGTCTGTGGGCGATGCCCCGTACGCCGAACGGGCTCATCGCGTTCGGCCGCGATATCGAGGGGTGGGACACGATCGAGCAGTATCTCTACATCGAGGAGGGGGTGAACGCGTCGGTCGCCGTCACCGACAGCGAGGCGGGGTATCGCCAGCTCCACATCAGCGGCAAGGTGGTCGCCTCGACCATGGACCTGGACATGCGCATCGAGCGGATGCTCGGGCATGTACCTGCGCTCATCCACGGGGCCCCCCGCAGCGTGCTGGTGGTCGGCCTGGGGGCGGGTGTGACCGCAGGGTCCTTCGTGCGGTATCCAGAGGTCGAGCGGATCGTCATCTGCGAGATCGAGCCGAGCGTGCTCGAGGCGTCGGACCAGTTCGTGGTCCAGAATTACGCCGTGCTGTCCGATCCACGGACCGAGGTCATCTACGACGACGCGCGGCACTTTCTGGCCACGACCGACGAGCAGTTCGATGTCATCACGTCGGACCCGATCCACCCGTGGGTGCGTGGGGCCGCGAGTCTCTACTCGGTCGAGTATCACGAGCTGGTCAAGCAGCGGCTGCGACCGGGCGGCGTGGTGGCGCAGTGGGTGCCTCTGTACGAGACCGACGAGGCGTCGGCCAAGAGCCAGATCGGAACCTTCGTCCAGTCGTTCCCGGACGCGACGCTGTGGAACAGCGACTTTCTCGATTCCGGGTACGACCTCGTGCTGGTTGGACAGATGGGGCGGGCGCGCGTGGACGGGGAAGAGATTGCGCGACGGCTCGACGGCAACAGCGCGCTGTGGCAGTCGCTCGCGGATGTCGGTCTGGGGTCGACCGTGGAGCTGCTCCAGACCTATGCCGGGCGGGGCCCGGACCTGGAGCCCTGGCTGCGGGATGCCGAGATCAACCGCGATCGGAGTCTGCGGTTGCAGTATCTGGCCGGGCTCGCGCTCGATCGGCAGGACGCCTACCACATCTACGACGCGATCGTCGGGTACCGGCGCTATCCGCGAGCGCTGTTCCAGGTGTCGCCCCGTGACGAGGCGATGCTCTTGCGGGGCTACTGAGGACTCCCAAGGAGACAGGAGACAGGAGGAACCGGATGGCTCCGCCGTCTCTTTCACTGCTTCTGGGCTCTTAACCGTCTGCCACGTCTGGCTCCTCGAGATCCGGTTCCCCGCGGTAGTCCTGGATGACCTCGAGGATGATCGGGCCGAGGTCCTCCGCCTTCCGCGCGCCGATCCCGTAGACCTCCAGCAGTTCCGCCGTTGTCGTCGGTCGTCGCCGCGCCAGGTCGCGCAGCGTGTTGTCGTGGAAGACGACATAGGGCGGCACGCCCCTGGCGTGGGCCACCTCGGTACGGCACTGTCGCAGGGTCTCAAAAAGCCCACGGTCCACACCGTCCCAGACGGCGGGGTCGCCCCCCACCCGGCGTTTGCGCCCTCCTGGGGCCGGACGCGGCTGTCGATAGAGCTCGATGGTCCCTAGGCCCTTGAGCGCCGCCACGCCGTCGTCGGTCAGCTGCAGCACCGGATACGGTCCGTCGGTGCGCAGGAGCAGTTGCTGCTCGGTCAGCTGGTCGAGATACCCACGCAGCTCGGCGATCGGCACGTCGGCGAGCAGGCCGAAGGTGCTCAGCTGCTGGTGCCGCCGGTTGGTGATCTGGTCGGTGACGCGGCCACGCAACACGTCGATGATGTGACCGACGCCCCAGCTCTGTCCGATCCGGACCACCGTCGACAGGATTTTCTGGGCCACCGTCAGCGGGTCGTCCACACGCTCCAGCTCCTTGAGACACCAGTCGCAGGCGGCGCAGGCGGCGCCGTCGTAGGTCTGGCCGAAGTACTCCACCAGCACGCGATGGCGGCAGCGGGTGCCGGCGGCGTACCGCTCCATGTCGCGCAGCAGCCGTCTGGCGTTCTCCGATAGCTCTCCACTCTGCTCCAGCATCTGGCGCCACTTGGCGAAGTCGGCGCCGGAGTAGAGCAACACGCACTCGGCCTCCAGCCCGTCCCGGCCGGCGCGGCCCGACTCCTGCTGGTAGTGCTCGAGCGAGCGCGGCGCACCGGCGTGGATGACGTAGCGAATGTTCGAGCGGTCGATGCCCATGCCGAACGCCACCGTGGCGACCATGACGTCGGCCCGCTCCTCGAGAAACGCCTCCTGATTGCGGCGCCGCGTCTCGTCCGCGAGCCCGGCGTGGTAGGGCAGGGCACGATGGCCGAGCTCGTCGAGCCAGCTCGCCACACTCTCGACTTCCCGGCGGGACACGCAGTAGATGATGCCGGCCTCACCCGGATGCTGGTCCAGCACGCGGCGGATCTGGTCCTTGAGCCCGGTGCGGGCCCGCACCCGGTAGACGAGATTCGGTCGGTCGAACGACCCGACCAGCACCTCGGGATCACGCAGCGCGAGCTGGGTGACGATGTCGTCACGGACCTGCCGGGTCGCGGTGGCCGTGAAGGCGTGGATGGAGAGCGCTGGAAAGTCGTCGCGAAGTCGTCGCAGCCGCCGAAACTCCGGCCGGAACTCGTGTCCCCACTGGCTGATGCAGTGGGCCTCGTCAACCGCCACGAACCGGACACCCCACGTGTGGAGTCGTGCGCGAAATGCGTCTCCGCCCTCGCCGACCAGCCGCTCCGGGGTGACGTAGAGCAGGCGGCACCGTCCCTCGTCGAGATCGGCGTAGACCGCGCGCCGCTCATCCGGCGTCAGCGAGCTGTTGAGCGCCGCGGCCGCCACACCGCTCGCCACCAGACCGTCCACCTGGTCCTTCATCAGCGAGACGAGCGGCGAGACGACCAGCCCGAGACCGCCGTTCGGCCGCACCAGCGCCGGCATCTGGAAGCACAGCGACTTGCCGCCGCCGGTGGGCAGCACGACGACGCTGTCGCGCCCGCTGAGGTTCGCCGCGATCGCGGCGCGCTGCAGAGGCCGGAACTCGCGGTAGCCCCAGTACCGGGCCAGCGCGTCATGCAGGACGGACTCGTCAACGGGCGGGGACAGCTCAGGCTGGGTCAACACACGTGTCCGGTTGCAAACACCTCGCCACTCGCGACTACGCCTTCACGACCGTTTCGCGTCAACCGCTTTCTGCCACGGCGTTGGCGCTGAGCGATTGCAATAGCTGCCCCCTCTCACCGGAGCGTTTGAAGCCCAACGCACAAAGCCGATGAGCCTAGCTTGCCGGTCCGAGTCCGGCCGCCCGCCGCCAGGCGGCGATCTGGCCCAGGTGGTCCATTTCGTGCGAGGTCATGATGAACGCGACCATGGCACCGATGGTCGGGAAGTACTTGCGTGTGTCCTCGCTGGGGTGTTCCCGATCCAGGGTCTCGGCTGCGATGCCTGGAAGCGCCGCTTTCATCCGTTCGTGCATCTTGCCGAGCTCGGCGAGTAGCTCCGCCTTGCCGGGGTACGCACTGCGGTCCGCGCCTGGCGTCCCGCCCGCCTTGAACAGCTCGTCCCAGCCGTCCGGCAGCGTCGAGTCGATGTCGAGCAGCTTGCACGTATGGTGCTCCGACAGCACGAGATGACCGAGGTTCCACGTGGGATGATTGACCAGCCCATGAGGTTGCGCGCACATCTGATCGTCGGGGATATCCTTGACGAGCATCGACGCGAGGTTGAGCTGGAGGTCGTAGGCGTGCAGCATGTGTGTGAGCATCGTGTCCCTGTACTCCTTGGTTCTTCGAGAGAATTCCCAGGCGGCGGCGCCGCGGGGTGCATCGAATCTCCGATTATACGGCGAGACGCGCCGCGGACACCGGAGCCCGCGGCGTGCTGGACTTGCGCGCCGGGGCCAAATCACACCACACTGTCTAGCGAGGCTCCGCCTCAGACCGTGGCTGGCTCCGCCTCGCTAGCCGAGCTTTTCTCACAGCCCCGCTACTCGGGGGCTAGACTCCTTGAACGGAGGCTGTCCTGGTGCGCGCGAAAAAAATACGACCAATACGTGACACCTGTCACGAGACACGGTGTTCAAGGAGTCTAGTGACCCGATCCTCGGAGGTGGCTGTGAGACGTCGTGTGGTGCTGGTCGTGGGCCTGGTAATGACAGTGGCGGTGTCGCACGTGGCGGCCCAGACGCCCGACTTCTCTGGTATGTGGACACTGGATCGAGACGCCAGCCAGTTCACCTCGCCTGCGTTCAGCGGTGGGCGCGGCGGCGACGACATCGACCACCTCTTCATCACGCAGGCGGCGAACGGCACCCTGATCGTCGGCACCGAGACCAACGGGCTCAAAGCGTGGTCCTACACGCCGGGTCGCGAGCTCACGATTCCAGTGGGCCGCGACACCACGATGCGCGCCGCGTCGCGCTGGGACGGCGAGCGGCTCATCGCCGAGGGCCGTCAGGGCGACATGACCATGTACGAGATGATGGTGCTCAGCCCCGACCGTCGGACGCTCATCATCGAGATCCGGACCACCACGCCGGAGGGCGAGACCAACAACCGGCTGGTGTATACGCTGGGCCGGCCGGTGGGTCCGTGCGAGGCGTGGGCGATGCCGTGCAAGGAGTTTCCCCAGGGGGTGCAATAGAGTGCCCTCAGGAGACAGGAGGTGGGAGAAGCCTGTGGGCTTCGCCGGTTTCTGATCAGGGCACCTCTCCGTGTGAGCACCACCAGACCGAGATGATGCAAGACACGACTTCGGCCGCCGTCCTCACCGTCCTGACGACGCTGATCCTGTTCGGTGCGCCTGCCACCGCCGGCGCCCAGCAGACCGAATGGCTGCAGTGGGGTGGGCCGCACGGCGACTTCATGACCGACGTGACCGGGCTCGCCGACAGCTGGCCCGAGGCGGGGCCACCCGAGATCTGGAGCCGACCGCTCGGCGCGGGTCACACGGCGATTCTCGTCGCCGATGGGCGGCTCTTTACGATGTATCGCGTCTCGCACGGCCAGGGCGGCGGTCGGCCGTGGACGCCGCGCGAAACCGTCATCGCGATGGACGCCGCCACCGGCGAGACGCTCTGGGAGTACACCTACGCGTCCGAGAACCAGGACTTCGGTCAGGGCGCGGGCCCGCACGCCACGCCCTTGATCGCCGGGGATCGGCTCTTCACCATGGGCACCAACAAGGAGGTGCACGTCTTCGACCCCGCGACCGGCGCGTTGCTGTGGTCGAAGAACCTGGTGACCGATTTCGGAGCCCCGCCGCTGCTGATCCGCTCGATGGTCAAGCCGGGATATGGCGTGAATCCCCTGGCCTACAAAGACACCATCATCATGCAGGTGGGTGGGCCAGGGCAGTCGGTGATGGCGCTTCGTCAGAGCGACGGCGAGGTCGTCTGGAAGAGCGGCAGCTTTCTGGTGTCGCATGCGCCGTCGGGGCTGATCTTGGTGGATGGCCGGCCGCACCTGGTCGTCTTCGGAGGACAGGCGGTGTTCGGGATGGACCCCGACACCGGACAGGTGCTGTGGGCGCACGCTCACGACGCCGGCAACGACTTCAACTTCCAGGTCCCGCTCTACAGCGATGACGACAAGATCCTGTTCTTCTCGTCCGGGTATATCGGTGGCAGCCGCGCGATCCGACTCGTGCCCGATGGCGACATCGTGCACACCGAGGAGCTGTGGTACGACCCGCGGCTCCGGTTCACCTTCCTCAACCCGCTGCGGATCGGCGACTTCATCTACGGTACGAGCGGTCAGAGCGCCACGGCGATCCTGACCGCGACCCATGTGGCGTCCGGTGAGACCGTCTGGCGGGCGCGTGGGTTCAGTCGCGCCAACATGCTCTACGCGGATGGGAAGGTGATTCTGATGGAGGAAGACGGCGACCTGTCGCTCGTCCGGTTGACCCCGGACGGTCTCGAGACGCTGGCCACCACACCGTTGTTCAACACCAGGGCCTGGACCGTGCCGACGCTCGTTGGCACAACGCTGTATGCCCGTGACCGGGAGCGGATCGTCAAGCTGGATCTCGGCGCGCAGTAGCCGCCGGACATGCACCACCAGCCATGCTCAAGCTCTCCGAGACGGTGGCGGTTGACGCACACGAGTTGACAGAGCGCTTCGTGCGCGCGTCTGGACCTGGGGGCCAGAACGTCAACAAGGTCGCGACAGCCGTCGAGCTGCGGTTCGACGTGAAGAACTCGTCCCTCGCGCCCGACGTCAAGGCCCGCCTGATCGCACAGGCGGGGAGTCGAGTGTCGTCGGATGGCATCCTGGTGATCGACAGCCGTGAGCACCGGACCCAGGGTCAGAACCGGATCGCGGCTCGAGCGCGTCTCGCCGACCTGCTGGAACGGGCGTCGAAGCGTCCCAAGGTTCGGCGACCGACCACACCTCGTCCGGCGGCTCGTGAGAGACGGCTCGATGTGAAGCGGCGACGGAGCCTGGTGAAGGCGCTCCGCGGGCGTGCCCGCGGCGGGGAGGAGTAGTCCCGGAGCTTGCACCGATGCACGCCACGATGCCGGAACCCGCAGCAGGACACGACGATTCTCCTTGTCGATGACGACCCGAGCCTGCGGTCCGCGATGGGTCAGTTTCTGGAGGATCAGGACTGGGTGACGCTGGTCGCCTCCGACGGTGCTGACGCGCTCCGCATCGTCGGGTCGTACCCGGGGCCGTGGTGATCGCGGTTGCGGTTTCGGGGTGTCGCACCGACATCCATCGCTGAACGGGCTACGAGGGTCGACAGTCTGCTCCCGCCTCGTTACCATGTGCTCGCCCAGTGTTCCGTGATACGGGACGCTCACTGGAGGTGGTCATGACTGGCTGGCACGGGCTCTCTCGCCGGGAGCTGCTGAAGCGGACGGCGGTGCTGGGCGCAGCAGCGACGGTCCCGTTGCGTGTGGCGCTGGTCGCCCGACAGGCGGCACCCCTCGAGGGCTTCGTCACCCTCACGGCGTCGGAAGCGGACACGCTCGAAGCGATCGTCGCGCGGCTCATCCCAACCGACGAGGATGGGCCGGGCGCCACCGAGGCGAGGGCGGCCTCCTACATTGACCGTGCGCTCGGTGGCGCGCTAGCGTCCTCTCGTGAGACCTACGCTGAGGGCCTAGCGGCCACCGATGCCTATGCGCGGGCGTCGAAGGGGGCCCCGTTCGCCACGCTCGCCCCGGCCGACCAGGACCGGATCCTCGGTGAGATGGAGGAGGGCGTCGCCACCGGCTTCGAGCCCAGCTCGCGCAGTTTCTTCAACCTGGTGCGCAGCCACACGATTCAGGGCACCTTCTGCGACCCGTACTACGGCGGCAACGCCGACTTCGTCGGCTGGGATCTGCTCGGGTACCCCGGCCTGCGGCTGGTCGTGACCGAAGACGACCAGCGGATGGACGCGCCGCGGGCCCGTCATCGGTCCGCGTATGGGTTCGGGCGGTTCACCACGCCCACCGAGCTTGCTGTTGGCGAGCGTTCGGAGGACGACGATGGCCGTTGAGCTGAACCGGACCGACGTCGTCGTCATCGGGCTCGGCGCGGTGGGCGGCGTCGCCGTGCTGCCCCTCACGCAGGCGGGGCTCGACGTCATCGGTCTCGAGGCGGGCGGCTGGCTGCACCCACCCGATTTCGCGCCCGACGAGCTGCGCAACAACGTGCGCGGCTGGCCCTACGCCGTGCAGAAGGCGAACCGGGAGGTCCCGGTGCATCGGCGCAACGCCTCGGCGCCCGATTCGCCGCGGCGCGCCGTGCACCCGATGATGAACGCCGTTGGTGGCACGACGCTGCATTACTGGGCGCAAAGCTGGCGGCTCAACCCGTGGGACTTCAAGGTCGTCAGCGAGACCACGCGCCGATACGGCGCTGCGCGGATTCCCGCCGGGTCGACCGTCGAGGACTGGCCGTTCGGGCTCGAGGCGCTCGAGCCGTACTACGACATCGTGGAGCATGAGATCGGGATATCGGGCAAGGCGGGCAACATCGGTGGGGTCATCGACGAGGCCGGCAACATCTTCGAGGGCCCGCGGATGCGGGAATACCCGATGCCACCGCTGCGTGGCACCGAGTTCACCGACCTGATGGGCGAGGCGGCCCGGCGGCTGGGGTGGCATCCGTTCCCGGGGCCGGCGGCGATCAACTCGCGCCCCTATCAGGACCGCTCGGCCTGCGTGTATCACGGGTTCTGCAACCGTGGCGGGTGTCACGTCGGTGCGAAGAACTCCACCGCGGTCTCGACCATTCCCAAGGCGCAGGAGACCGGCCGGCTGAAGGTCGTGACCCGGGCGCACGTAACCCGCATCCAAGTGGACCGCGACGGGCGGGTCACCGGCGTGACGTATCTATGGAACGGCACCGAGTACTTCCAGCCGGCCGACGTCGTGTTGCTGGCGAGCTATACCTACGAGAACGTCCGACTGCTGCTGCTCTCGACCTCGGCGCCCTATCCGAACGGGTTGTCGAACAACGGGGGGCAGGTCGGCCGGCACTACTTCAGTCACAGCCAGGGCGCCGGTGTGCAGGCGCTGTTTCCCCATGACCTCAACTGCTGGTACGGGCTGCCGGCTCAGGGTGTGGCGGTTGACAATTGGGCGGACGACAACTTCGATCACGCCGGTCTCGATTTCATCGGTGGCGGCAACCTCTGGGTCTTCTCCGACCGCCGGCCGATCAGCGCGGCCGGCATGAACACCTTCGGCCGAGCGCCCCGCTGGGGTGCGGCGTGGAAGCGGTTCATCAAGGAGAACGCCGACCGCTCGATCGGGTCCTATCTCCAGAAGACCACCCTGCCCTACGAGGACAACTACCTCGATCTGCATCCGACCGTGACCGACCCGCTCGGCGACCCCGTCTGCCGGATTACGGCCGACTTCAAGGACAACGAGAAGAAGGTCGCGGCGTTCGTGCAGGACAAGATGGTGGCGTGGTTCGAGGAGGTGGGCGCCGTGGAAATCGTGCGACAGGGCGTCGGCACGATGGGCCCGTCCACCCACGCCTATGGCGGCACCCGGATGGGTGACAACGCCGAGACCAACGTGGTCGACCGCTGGGGCTTCTCGCACGAAGCCCAGAATCTCGGCGTGCTGGGCGGGTCGGTCATGGGCACGAGCGGTGCCCACAACCCGACCGAGACCGCCCAGGCGCTGGCCTGGCGCACCGCCGAACATCTGGTGGAACACTGGCGCGGCATCGCCGGGTAGAGCGCCCGCCGTTGCGACCTGGCGGGCGGCTACATCTTGGGTAAGGACGTCGAGGAGACGCTCAGGCTGGCGCAGGAATCGTCAAGCGGACGATGAGTGCCCTCACCCCAACCCTCTTCCAGAGGGAGAGGGAGAAACCGAATGCCGCCGAGACGATCAAGCGTCTGGGCGGTGTGAGGCGCAGCTAACGATTTGCCCGTTGCCGGTCGAGCGCGTCGAGGTCGAGCGTGAACGAGAGCGGCACAGACACCGGGTCGAAGCAGAGCTCGTCGTTGCAGGCCTGATAGTCGAGCGTCCCGGTCAGGGTCAGCGCGTCGAGCTCGGCCAGCGCTTCCTCAACCTCCGCTGCCCCCGAGACGACCACCTCCTGCAACAGCATGAACGGCTGCTGATACACCGGCACCCGCTCGTCGAGCGGCTCGAAGTGGTAGAGCTCCGATGCCGGGAACTCGACCGGCTCGAACCGGACGTGCGACACCGGGGCCATGGTGAGCCCGATCACGCGGTAGCCCATCTGCTCGGCGCCCGGCGCGTAGACGTGGATGTTCGGGTTGGGCACGATCTCGATCGCGATCGAGAACCGGGTGCCGACGGTGACGCTCGGGTCGCTCGGATAGGCGGTCAGCGTCAGGTGTGCGGTCGTGCCCTCGATCGCGGCAATCGGGGAGAGACCCGCGCCAAGCTTCAACATCACGTTCGCTGTCGTGTTCCGCTCCCGGTAGAACTCCTCGAAGAATCGCGACGTGACGCGACCCGTCCCATCGAGTATGAAGGTGCCCGGGTGGGGGGTGCCGACGATCATCGGGTTGGCGCCGAAGAGCGAGACATACTTCGCCACATCGGCGACGACGTTAGGATCGTCCCGATTCGGGCCCACACCCTCCGCCGCCACGGTGTTCAGGATGCCGAACGCCGTGATCACCGACGAGTCGTCGTCCGACAGGAGCGGGAACGTGATGTCCCGTCGTTGGCTGAAGTCGGCAAGCACCTCCTCCGAGTCGTAACTGATCGCCACGACGCCGAGCCCTTGCGCCCGCAGTTCCTCCAAGCGGCTTTGCAGCTCCACGAGCTGCGCTTTGCAATACGGTCACCAGTTGGCCGAGCGGTGAAACAGCAGAATCGCACCGTTCGGTCCCAGGACGGAATCGCGGGTCCAGACCCGGCCGGTCTGATCCGAGAGGCTGAAATCGGGCACACGTTCGCCGACTTGCGGGCCAAGCGACGCCACCTCGATCGGGGTTCTGGACTGCATCCCCTGAGACGGGAATCCAAGCACCAGGGCTGCCAGGACCCCGGTCAATGCCGCTCGCGGAACCACCTTTGTCATGACGGCGCATCCTACCACGAACCGCTGCGCCTGGCGTGTTGTCGTCCGCGCCGTGTTGAAGTAGAAGCTGGCGAAGCCCCCGGCTTCCTCCTGCCTCTGACTTCTTGAGTGTCTCCTACGCCTGACAGACGGCAATCAACGCGGTCACCGGCTCCCCGTACTCGTGCCGGACGACCGGCTCGCTCAGACCGAGGAGGGTCAGGCCGGCGCCCCTCACCACATCCGATACGTGGTGCGGGTGGTGCGTGAAACGACCGGAGTCCGAGAGCCGGAACGGGTCGGTGTCCCCCCGTTCGACGCTGAACGCCAGCAGCCCACCCGGCTTGAGCACACGGGCCGCCGGTTCGACGACCTGTGCGAGATCGCCGAAGTAGATCAACGTGTCGCACGCGATCACCAGGTCGAACCGCTCGGGCATGTCCTTGGCCAGCCACCCCGTGATCTCCGCGGTTTCGAGCCGGTCGTAAACGCCACGTGTCCTCGCCCGGGCGATCATGTCGGCGGACAGGTCGACACCCACGAGACACGCGGCCCGGGCGCGCCATTGTTCGCCGCCTAGCCCGGTGCCGCACCCGAGGTCCAGCACATCGAGGTCTGCTCGCGTCCCCAGGACCGCAACCGTGGCGTCATGGAGTCGCTCGGGCGCGCAGTAGTCCAGCTCGCCGGTCATGTTCTCGTCGTAGAAGGCGGCGAACCGGCTGTAGAGCTGTTCGATGCATCGGTCGGAGACGCGTGTCGGAGGGGCCGCGTCGGTCAGTGCCGTCAACAGGTGCTCGACCTCTGCGTCGTCGGGGCACTGTGAGAGGTAGTGCTGGTAGGCAATCCTCGCCTCGTTGCGACGGCCGACGATATGGGCCAGCTCCCCGAGCCGGAGCCACGCATCCGGGTCGTCCGGTGCGAGATCCACCGCGCGTCGTTGGCACAGAAAAGCGGCGAGCACCCGGTCGCGCCTCTGGAGCGCGTCGGCGTGCGCTGCGAGCGCAGCGGCGTCCGGTGCGGCCGCTGTCCGGTGCTCCTCGGTGAGGAGCTGGTCCCGCCTGGCGGTGGCGATCCAGTCGAGACATCCCGGCCAGTCGTCGCCCATCAACGGGCTGAGGTCGGCCTGCAGTTGCTGGAGATCCCGCGTGCCGTCGCACAGCTCGACGATCAGCGCGGCGGTGGGGTTCAGGCGATACAGTCGGTCGAGCCGGACGTCGTACGCGACATAGCCGTCCGGGGCGGTTGACAGCAGTACCGAGGGGCTAAGCCGAAGCGGGCTACCGGTCGGCATTGTCGGATGCGGCGGGCTCGGGGCGTCCACGCAGCGGCCCCGAGCCCTGTCATTTCCGGCGTGTCTGCCCAGGGGTTCGAGTTGCCGGACCGTGCTACACCTGCGGCGGGGTGCCCTTCCCCCTGCCGCGACCCTTTCCTTTGCCTCGGCCCCGGCCCTTGCCGCGGCCCCTGCCGTCGCCCTTGCCGCGCCCCTTGCCGGTACCGTCACCGGGCCGCTGACCCTTGCCGCGCCCCTTGCCGGTACCGTCACCGGGCCGCTGACCCTTGCCACGCCCCTTGCCGGTACCGTCGCCTTTGCCCTTGCCGCGGCCCTTCCCCTTGCCGGTGCCGTCGGGGGGCTGCGGCGGTTGCGGATCCTGCGCCAGCACCGTCGCAGTAGGCAGCACGGCGAGCGCGCCGGCACCAGCCAGCAGACGCCGCAATGCCTGACGCCGGGTTGTCGGGATGTTCTTCAGCAGGGTTTCCAGTTGTTCGCCTATCTCTCGAGACACGGCACTCTCCTTGTGGCGGCAGATCTTGCGACCGCCGCACGAACGGCGTGGCGCTGGCGTGCGTCCAGCGTGCCATTAGCGGCACCCGTCTGACAGAAACCGCAGGCACCTTCAGTTTATTCCCTTCGACCGTCCTTTTCCCACCGTGGCCAGACGGCTCCCCGCCCTCGCCAGGAAGAGCCGGAGTCAACAACGCCACGGCCAAGGATGAAGAAGCGTCCATGGTGTGCCCATACAACCGATTCTCTGAATGCCGTCTATCCTTCGGCCACGCCGTCGTCGAAGATCTCCTCGATGGCACGTCCGAAGAGCCGCGCCATGGCGAACGCTAGCGGCAAGCTGGGGTCGGACTTGCCGTTCTCGATCGCGTTGATCGTCTGAGCGGTTCGAGGCGCAGCGTCGCCAGATCTCGACTGACTGGCCGCAATACGGCGGTCGTAGAACGGCGCGAGCCGGCTGTCGAGCTGTTCGATACACCGGTCGGATACCCGTGGCGGGGGCGCGGCGTCGGTCAGCGCCGTCGGCAGGTGCACGATTTCCGCGTCGTCCGGGTGCTGGGACACGTCGCGTTGGTAGGCCACCCGCGCCTCGTCGCGACGACCGACGATGTGGGCCAGTTCGCCGAGCCGGAGCCGGGCCGGCAGTCCCGCTAGTCTTCCTCGGTTCGTGCCGCGACATGGGCGATGGTGACATCATCCCCGTCCAGCGTGACCGTCAGGGTGATCGGTCTGCAGCACACCTGACAATCTTCGATGTACTCCTGCCGGCGCACAGACGGGTCGATGAAGACCTCGAGCCATTCGCCGCAATACGGGCACCGGACGGTCTGCGTGTTCATCGCTGACTATAATTCGCGCGGGAGGTTGAACCTTATGCGAACGGTGCAGAAGCTCACACTCGATGACGCGCGCGTGATGATGACCGCCGCCGAGGCCAAGGCGCAAGAGATCGGTGTCGATATGGACATCGCCATCACCGACGACAACGGCAGCCTGCTGATGTTTCACCGGATGGATGGTGGGCGGATCACGAGCATCGACATCGCGATCAGCAAGGCGTTCACGGGGGCGGCCGCGCGCAAGTCGACGCGGGCGTATGGCGAGGTCAGCGGTCCCGGTGGTCCCGCGTTCGGGATCCACGTCAGCAATCAAGGGCGCTTCATGATCGTCGCCGGCGGCCTGCCGGTGTTCGTCGACGAGCAGATCGTCGCCGGCATCGGGTGCAGCTCCGGCAGTCCGGACCAGGACGAGGTAGTGGCCCAGGCCGGCATCGATGCGCTGTTGGCGAGCTTGACCTAGCGCTGCGTGTCCTGACGGGCCTTCAGGACGGCCTTGAAGTCCTTGCCGAGGTCTTTCCCCAGCGTGGTGCTTGCCCCCAACCGTGCGAGGAGTTCGCCGGTCTCCTTCTGGGTGTAGAAGGAGCCCGATCGATATTCGCCCTTCGCGGCGATGATCCAGGGGGTCTGGCCACGCGCGTTGATCGCGTTGATGTCGGCGCCTTGCTCGACGAGGAACGGAACCAGGAGTGTGCCGCCGAGATAGACGACGGCGTGCAACGTCGTTTGCTCATAGTCGTTGGTGGCGTTGATGTCGAGACCCAGGTCCAGCAGGAACTTCATCGTCGCGAGCGCCGATTCCTGAAGCGGCAGATTGTTCCCGAACCAGCGGCGGCCGTACTTGTCCGCCCCATCCACGTAGTCGGCTCCGGCGGCCACCATGAGCGCGGTCGTGCCGTCGTCGACGGTGGACATCGGGTCTGCGCCGCCGCGCAGTAAGGTCCGCATGCTCTCCAGGTCGCCGAAGCTGGCCGCCAGGAAGAACGGTGTGGCCCCCGTGTTGGACGGCGTCAGCCCGTTGTCCTGGCTGATGCGGCGCGACACGAAGGGGAGACGACGTTCGAGTCTGGCGTTTGGATCCGCGCCGCGCTCCAGCAGGGCGGCGACGACGTCCGGCATTGCCCCCTGGACGGCGGCGTGCAGCGCCGTGCGCCCCGCGCCGGCGTGACCGGGGTCGGCGCCCCGCTCCAGCAGAAACAGCGCCATGTCGGCATGACCGCTGTCGATAGCCACAAGCAGCGCGGCGGCGTCGGTATCGGCGATGAACCGCGTGCGGGCGTTCGTGTTGCCGCCGATGCCCTCCGGCGCCGATTCGTTGGCGTCCGCGCCGGCGGACAGCAGCAGCCGGGCCGCGTCGATGTTCCCCTGCTGCGCGGCGAATAGCAGCGCCGTGAACCGGTTTGTGGACCGTGCCGAGACCGTTGCGCCGACCTCGAGCAGCACGCGTGCGACCGGGGTGTGGTTCTCTGCCACCGCCAGCATCAAGGCGGTCTGCCCGAGGGTCGCCTCGGTGGCGTTCGGGTCGGCGCCGGCAGCCACGAGGCGCCGGACCACATCCACGTTGCCCACGCGTGCGGCGGTCATCAGCGGGGTCTCGCCGTTGCTGCGTGCCGCGTTGGCGTCGGCCCCGGCGGCGAGGAGCCTGTCGACCACTGCGGCGCTGCCGTTCAGACAGGCCAGCGACAAGGGGGTCACACCATGGTCGTCCGCCGCATTCGCATCGGCGCCGGCATCGAGCAGAAAGCTGACCAA
>DQNS01000080.1 GCA_015659035.1 Acidobacteriota bacterium
AACTCGCCCTGGGCGAACTACTGGTATCCGCCGCCGGTGCCGCCGGACGGCAGGTTCGAGGTCGCGGTGACCTTCGACGAACCGGGTATCTACGTGTTGCGGTGTCTCGCGTCTGACGGCGCCCTGGGTGTCGATTCAGATGTCACGGTCACCGTGACCCCCTGACACCGGCTGAGCACAATGAGCCCATGCCGGCCGCCACCACGATCAGCCTGACCCGTGTGTTCCCTGGCGATACAGGTTCGCTGACCAGTCGCTCTTTCCGGTATAGTTTGAGCAGTTCGATGTTGACTGTGGTGTAGTGAGTTAGTGCGGAGGACGAAGCATGCATGTGGCGAAATGTGGTTGGTTCGTAGCGGGCGTCGCGACGCTCGTGTTGACTGCCGGCGGCGCGGCCGCGGCCGGCGCCGAGGCGGATACACCGACGTTCACCGAGGACGTCGCGCCGATCCTGTACGAGAATTGCGTGACCTGCCACCGGGCGGGCGAAGTGGCGCCGATGTCCCTGATCACCTATCAGGAGACGCGGCCCTGGGTCCGGTCGATCAAGAACAAGGTGATGTCCGGTGAGATGCCGCCGTGGCACGCCGACCCCTCGGTCGGGCGGTTCCTGAACGAGCGCCGGTTGACCGACGCCGAGCGCGAGATCATCGGGGAGTGGGTCGACGCCGGTGCACCAGAGGGTGACCGGGCCAAGCTGCCCTCGGCGCCGACCTTTGCCGCCGGCTGGCAGATCGGCACGCCCGATGTGATCATCGAAATGCCGAAGACATTCGATGTGCCGGCCGACGGCACGATCCGGTATCAGACCTTTGTGGCACCGACCAATTTCACCGAGGACAAGTGGGTGAAAGCGGTCGAGGTCCGCGCCGGGACGCCGGCGGCGGTACACCACATCCTGGCGTACGGGCGCGCGCCTGACACCGAGCAGCGGCCACCGTCGTTCAAGTTGATTCCGGTCGGCGAGCTGGCCGAGGCGGCCGCAAAGGCTCAGGCGGCCCGGGCGGAGCGGGCTCAGCAGAGCGGTCGGCCGGCGCGCCGGCAGGGCAGGGGCCGCGGAATGCTGATCGGGTCGCTGGCGCCGGGCACGAACCCGATGGTCTTCGAGCCGGGGACCGCGCTGCGGGTGCCCAAGGACACGCAGGTGGTGTTCCAGATCCACTACACGGCGACCGGCGAAGCGGTGACGGACCGTTCGAGTATCGGTATGGTGTTCGCCGACGCGCCGCCGGAGCACGAGCTGCGTTTCGGCCAGATTCTCAACCCCTTCTTCGAGATTCCTGCCGGCGAGGGCAACCAGCGTGTCGACGCGCTGGTCGAGTTCACAGAGGACACCGAGGTCTACGCGCTGTTCCCCCACACACATCTGCGGGGCAAGCGGTGGGAATATGAGCTTGTGTATCCGGACGGCCGGCGTGAGGCCGTGCTGTCGGTGCCCGCCTACGATTTCAACTGGCAGATCTACTATCAGTTCGAAGAGCCGCTGATGGTGCCGAAGGGGGCCCGGCTCGAGGCGGCCGCGTGGTACGACAACTCGGAGGCGAACAAGTCGAACCCGGACCCGACGGTAGATGTGCGCTGGGGTGAGCAGACCTGGGAGGAGATGCACTACACCGGCATTACCTACCGTGTGCTGTCGGAGTCGAACGAGCAGTAGTACGAAGGAGTCAGAAGCCAGAAGAGAGCCCCGGCCTTACCGGCCGGGGCTCTCTTCGCGTACCCACCGATCGCTCGTGCGATCAGAAGCTGGCGAAACCGTCCGGCTTCATTCTGTCTTCTGACGCCTGACAGCGTGTCGCCTATCGCGGCAGCGCGAAGACCCACACCACGCCGCCCTGTGGCACCTGTCTCCGGCGTCCCTGGTCGCTGTTGTTGATGGCGCCCTGCATCCGCTGGGCGTCGACCCCCCACCCCGACTGCACGGCGATGTACTGCACGCCGTCCACCGCGTAGGAGGACGGGACCCCCATGATGCCGGAGTTCGTCGGCTGCTCCCACAGGATCTCGCCGGTGGTGGCGTCGAACGCGCGGAACAGCCGGTCGTTCGTCCCGCCCATGAACACCAGCCCGCCGCCGGTCGTGAGCACCGGGCCCCAGTTCTGCGAGTCGAACTCCGTGGTCCAGACTTTTTCGCCGGTGTCGAGGTTCCAGGCCTGCAGCTCGCCCAGGTGGTCGGCGCCCGGCTGCACAAACGTCTGTGAGGAGGCGCCGGTGAACGCCCGGCCCGGTTCGTACTCCACGTCCCGTCCTTCGAGGAACGAGCAGAGGTTCTCGTTCGCCGGGATGTAGAGGTAGCGAGTTTGTGGGCTGAACGCCGCCGGTGGCCAGTCCTTCCCGCCCCAGAGCGACGGGCAGAACTGCACCCGGCGGCCGTTGCCGGGCCGCCGCTCCGGGTCGTACTCGGGTCGGCCGGTTCCCGGGTCGAGCCGTCTGAACACGTCCTGATAGACATACGGCTCGGCGTCGAGAAAGGTGATCGCGTCTGGCTCGCGCCCGAGAATCCAGAGGTAGCCGTTTCGCCCCGGGTGGACGAGTGCCTTCGTGGTTCGTCCCTCCCGCGTCACGTCGATCAGCAGCGGCGCATCGACCTCATCCCAGTCCCAGGAGCCGTTCCAGTGATACTGGTGGTGCCCCTTCAGCTCGCCGGTGTCGGCGTCGAGGGCGATGACCGAGTTCGTGTAGAGGTTGTCGCCCGGGCGCGCGTCGCCGATCCACGGCCCGGGGTTGCCGGTGCCCCAGTAGGTCAGGTTCAGGTCCGGGTCGAACGTGCCGGTCACCCACACAGGCGCGCCGCCGGTGCGCCAGGAATCGCCTGGCCAGGTGTCGTTCCCTGGCTCGCCGGGGCCCGGGATGGTGTAGGTCTTCCAGACCTCGGTGCCGGTGTCGGCGTCGAGCGCCGTGACGAAGCCGCGGATGCCCCGTTCGCCGCCCGAGACACCCACCATCACCTTGCCGTCGATGACCAGCGGGGCCATCGTCATGTAGTAACCGGTGCGGTAGTCCTCCACCGCCTGCTCCCACACGATGTCGCCGGAGACCGCGTCGAGCGCGACCACGAACGCGTCGGTGGTCGCCATGTAGACCTTGTCGTCCCACAGCCCGACTCCCCGGCTGGTCGGGTGAATCTGCTGCAAGCCGGCGGGCGGCCGACGCCGATACCGCCACTGCAGCTCGCCGGTGCGGGCGTCCACGGCTATGACCTGGTTCTGGGGCGTGGCGATGAACATCATGCCGTCGTTGACCATCGGCGGCGCCTCGTGCCCTTCGGTGACGCCGGTCGACAACGACCAGACCGGCTCGAGGGTGGTCACGTTGTCGGCGGTGATCTGGTCGAGCGGGCTATAGCCCCAGCCGTCGTAGGTACGCCGGTAGGTCAGCCAGTCGTCGGGCGCTGGGTTGCGCAAGCGCTCGTCCGTCACCGGTGTGTAGTCGGACGCCGGTTGTTGTGCGGTCGTCGTCGTCGTCGATGCCCGCAGCAGCAGCGTGATGCTCAGCGCGCCGACACACAGGAAGACGATGACTCGTTTCATGAGTGATCCAGTCATGTGAGGCGCCCCATTTCCGGTCGACAGCGTTCCGCGCCGCCGCTGACGCATCTTACTTGGGTTTGCCGGTCGCGGCCACCTCCCCGCGCGTCGTCGATCTGGCCGGAACGTTGCTGAAATAGAAATTGGCGAAGCCCTCCGGCCTTCTCGTGACTCCTGACTCCTGATTCCTTGAGCGGACGCTAGAGACATTGGCCGTCCAGGGGACTAAGGCGGCTCCAGCCGTTCACCGAGACGCTCGCGCTGCTGGCTCAGCTGGGTGCCCCACCGCACAACGATCGGTGCGTGTCTTGCTGAGCTGTCGCGTGCTCGCACTAGTGGTCGCCTTCGCGGCTGGAGCCGCTGGGTAGACACCGCTGAAGCAGGTACCCACCGGGCTCGACGACCATAGTTGGTCGCTACGAGCTGACGCCCACCTTTCACCTCTTCCTCATGGTGGCCCGTGAGGGTCGTGCGATCTATCTGGTATGGTCCTCGTGCCTTTTGACTCTTTGAGCACTGAGCCCCATGCAGCTAATCTTCGAACAGGTTCGGACCGGTGGCGACCGCAACTTC
>DQNS01000067.1 GCA_015659035.1 Acidobacteriota bacterium
AGCAACGCTCCCCCGTTCGAACGGAACAGGTAGTTGGATGAAGACACCGCCGCGCTCGCGGCGATGGCGCCCTTGATGAAACTTCGTCTGGAAACACCCTGCTGGGTCGTCTCCTCGGTCAACTCGATGATCTCCTGACTCATGGGACGATCACCTCCCTCGTTCTGCTGAAGTCCTTGTAGGCCGAATCAGCTAGTCGGCCCACTTGCCCGAATGCCCGACGATATCACGTACGGCACGTTTTGTCTCTTATCAATCCTGTGAATTCTTACGCAGATCGGCGCATGTTGCAAGAGGAATCGAGCCGACCTGCCCACCCTGCCCCTTGCCCAGCGAAGAACGAAAACCCCGGAGCGGGCGGACCACCTACCGGCCGACCGCCGGACGGCCGATACGTGTGGGTAAGAATGGTCGCACAACACGAACGACCGGTTGCTTCCAGCCGGGCGGCGCGGTGGTTCCGGGCGAACGGCGTGGCCGCCGGCCGGCTCGCGGTGGTGCTGCTGGTGGCCTACGTCTGCTTCTTCAACGGCCTGACCGCGCTCGGCCTGGTCGGGCCCGACGAGCCTCGATACGCGAGCATCGCCCGCGACATGGCGGCCGGCGGCGATTGGGTCACGCCGCGCCTCCACGGAGAGCCCTGGCTCGAGAAACCGATCTTGTACTACTGGGTTGCCGCCGTCGGCTACCGTGTGCTCGGCGATGGGGAATTGGCGGCGCGCCTCCCGTCGGTGCTCGGCGCCCTGACGACAATGCTCGCCCTCGGCTGGGTCGCCTGGCGGTTCTACGGCCCGACCACCGCCGCCCTGTTCGCGCTGGTCTTCCCGTCGAGTGTCGCCGTGCTTGCGTTTGCCCGCGCCGCCACACCCGACATGCTGTTCACGTCGACGCTGGCGCTGGCGCTGGCCGCCGCCGCGCCGCTGGTGCTCCTGGACCCGCGGCGCGCCGTGTGGGCCTATCAGGTCGCCTTCGGCGCCGCACTCGGTCTGGCCGTGCTGGCAAAGGGCCCGGCCGGCGTCGTGCTCGCCGGCGCCAGCACGGTGATCGGCGCGCTGCTGACCAAACGGGGCGCGCGTGTGTGGCTGCTGGCGGGACCCTGGGCACTGGCCAGCTTCGGCATCGTCGCGCTTCCGTGGTACGTCCTGTGCGCCTTGCGGAACCCGGAGTTCTTACAGATCTTCTTTGTGTCCCACAACGTCCAGCGATTTCTGGCGCCCGTCTTCCAGCACGAACAGCCGTTCTTGTATTTCGGGCCGGTACTACTGCTGGGTCTCGCCCCCTGGACCGCCGCGATCGTTGCGACCGTCCGGGAAGCAGCGACGAGGCTGACAGACCGGGCATGGACCGGGTCGCCCTCGATCTTCTTTGCCAGCTGGGTGTTGTTCCCCGTGGCCTTCTTCAGCTTCTCGCAGTCGAAGCTCCCCGGCTACGTGCTGCCGGCCGTCCCCGCTGCCGCGCTACTACTGGCACACGCGCTGGCTCGAGCAGCCCGTGGTGAAACTCCAGCTGCATTCGACCGGCGCTGCATCCCACCTGGCGGCGTTGTTCCTCGGTCGCATACTGCCGGTATTCTCCCTCGTCACGCTTTGTCAGACGGGCGCAGCACCGGTTTCGGTGAGACGCTGGACTTTCACGACGGACTGCCGGCGATCCGGCGCAACCCGAGGCGCGCCCGGGCCCTCGGCCTCGGCACCGCGGCGGTGCTCGGTGCGATGACCGTCACGTTCATCATTGCGCCGGGGATCGAGAGCACCGGCATCGAGGCGGGCACGGTCCGGCCGCTGGCCGGCATCCTCGGCGCCGCCGCCCTCGCCGCCGGCTACGTCGGCAACCGGGGGCAACTCCACGCCGTTGTGGCCGTCTCGGCGCTGGGAGTGGCGCTGACGCTCTGGCAGCTGAACGCCATGCTGCTGCCCCGGCTGGACCCGCTGATCAGCACACGCGCCGCCGCCCAGGGTGCGGCGGACCTGGCCGACGGCGGGCCGGTCCACGCCTACGAGCTGCACCGTGCCTGGCACTACGGCCTCGAGTACTACCTGGACCAGCAAGTGCCCGAGTGGACCAGGCAGAATCCGCCCGGCTCGGTCGTCATGACCACCGATCGCGGCATGCAGGCGATGCAGGTGCATGACGCGAGTCTCCGTGTCCTACGACGGGTCTCAGACGATGCGGTGCTGGTGGTGACCGGCGCCGGAGAGGACCGCGTCGCCCGGCGCTGACTAAGGGTCCGGTCGCCGCTGGAGAGCCAGGAAGCCGGAGCGCCTTCTTTGCTAGCGCCGGCTGCGCGCGAGCCTCATTGCGGAGTCGACGCCCATGTCGTCAGTCGGGCGCTGATCCTTCACACCGTACAGACGCGGGTTGTCACGTCCGGACTCGATCGCGACGAGCATGTCACGTCGACTCACCTGCCCGATCACGCGGCCGTCCCCATCCACGACCGGCAGCTTGCGATACGACCGCGTGAGGAAGATGTGCGCGATGTCAAACAGGGTGGCCGTTGGTGGAATCGACTGGGCGGGGACATCGGCTGCCGTGCGGCTGTCCATGGGCAGCTCCAGCGGGCGTGCGCGAGGCACGCACAAGACACGGGTTGGTCACCCTAACGCGGTGTGGTCACGGCGCCACCGAAGAACTTCCCGTCGACGCACTGGTCCGAGCGGCAATTGTTCTGGAACGACGAACCGAGCCCAACCAGGAGATCGACCGTGTCCGGCTTCGGGATGAAGAAGCGCGAGGGACCGAAGGCCATGTCGGCCGGCGAGTTCCCCGCCGCGTTGATGGCGTCCACCCTGGCGCCCCGTGCCACCAAGAACTCCACCATCTCATCGTTGCCAAGCGCCGCGGCGCCGTGAAGCGCCGTATAACCGTTGGTATCCACCGCGTTCACGTCGGCGCCGATCTCCATGAGGAAGTGCACCGCCTTCATCCAGGAGTCGGGCGCGGTCTGACTGAAGTTGCCGCGCCAGCCGATGCCGGCGGCAACCATCAGTGGCGTGGTCTCATCAAAGGTCGCGGGATCCGGGTCACCGCCGGCCGCCAACAGCAGCCGCATCGACTCGACGTCGCTTGCCTGCGCCGCCCGCCAAAACGGCGTGGCACCGGCCGGGTTGATCCAGAGTCGGTTATGCGACGTGGGGCTGAACCACAGGCGGCGCGCGATCCGCGCGTTCGGGTCGGCCCCGGCGTCGAGCAGCGCTGCAAGCAACTGCACCGCGTCGACCTCCTCCTGGTCGGTCCGGGGGTTGGGCGCCCATGACACCGGCGCGAACCGCATGTTGATGGTCGCGTAGGTCGGCGCCAGCCCGTCGATGTTGGCCACGTTCGGGTCGGCGCCGGCGTCGAGCAGATACTTCGCCAGCGTGTAGTGCCCGTTGGCGATCGCGATGACCATCGGACTCGAGCCATCGCCACCGGCCACCTGGTCGATGTTGGTGCCGCTCTCTACGAGCGCGCGCACCGCCTCGAGGTGCCCGTCCCGCGCCGCGAACAGCAGGGCGGTCATCCCACCCATCACCGAGTTGGCGCCCGGGACGCGGGTCCGTCTCGCAGGCACCGGGTTGCCGTCGTTGTCGAGTCTCGGCTCGTTCATCGACACAACCCACGACGTGAGCCCGGTGTGGGCGCCACGCTCAACGAGCCGCCTGATCACGTCGGCCCGGTTCTCCCAGGCGGCGAACATCAACGCCGTCTGCCCGTTCGCCGTCTCGCGAGCATTCACGAACGCGTCGTGGTCAAGCAACACCTGGACCGCATCGACGCTCCCCGATGTGGCAGCCGCCATCAGTGGCGTGGCGCCGGTCGTCGTCGGGATGTTGACGCTGGCCTTCGCGGCCACGAGCGCCTCGATCATGGCGGCGCTGCCGTTGCTCGCCGCCAGCGAGAGCGGCGTAATCGCGCCCACGCGTGTCGCCGCAGCGACATCGGCCTCCGCCTCGAGGAGCAGCTGGGCCAGCGTGTGGTCGTCCTGGAACGCCGCCCAGTGCAGGGCGGTCATGCCGTCGCCCTGGGCCACGTTCACGTCCGCACCGCCCGCGAGCAGCGCGCGGACCGTCTCCACATCACCGTTCATCGCCGCATCGGCCACCGGCGCGTCGGCGGCGAGGGCCGGTGACGCCAGCAGCCATACCGCCGCGGCGACGGCGCCGATCCTGAAGCAATGCGTGACCCGCATGGTGCAGTTCCTTCCGGGGCCCTCACCCCGCCCCTCTCCCAGAGGGAGAGGGCGTGGCCGGAGTGCTCGTGCGCTCCAGGCCCTTAGATGGCGATCTCGCCGTTGCTGTCGCCGACGCTCTCGATGTCGACCCCCAGCCTGTGCAGCATCGACAGCAGCAGGTTCGCCATCGGCGTCCCGTCCTCGCACTGCACGTGCAGGTTGCCCGTGAGCTGCCCGTTCGCGTGACCCGCGAGAAACAGCGGCACGCGCAGGTGGTTGTGCACGCTGCCATCCCCCATCGGGCTCCCGTAGAGCACCATCGAGTGGTCGAGCAGATTGCCGTCGCCGTCCGGCGTGTTTTTCAGCCGGTCGATAAAATAGGCGACCTGGTTGACGTGAAACTCGTTGAGCACGGCGAACTCGGCCAGCTTGTCCGACTTGTTGCCGTGGTGCGACAACGAGTGGAACGGCTTGTCGACCTCGCTCTCGGTGTAGACCCGGGAGCTGACGTCCCGACCCATCTTGAACGCCGAGACACGGGTCACGTCGGTCGTGAACGCCAGCACCTGCAGATCGAACATCATGCGGACGTGCTCGGTCCACGAGTCCGGCACGCCGATCGGCGCCTCGGGGAGATCGATGCCCCGCCGGGGCGCATTCTGCCGCTCGACCATCTGGATCCGCCGCTCGATCTCCCGCACATCCTGCAGGTAATCGTCGAGCCGCGCGCGGTCGGCGGCACCCAGGTCCCGCTGCAGATCGGCGACCTTCCCCAGGATTGCATCGAGGATGCTGGCGTTGGCGCGGCGCCGGCTCAGCCGCTGCTCGGGCGTCGCGCCGTCGCCGAAGAGCCGCTCGAACGCCACCCGCGGGTCCCGCTCCATCGGGAGCGGGGTCGTCGGAGAGGCCCAGGAGATGGTGTTGGCATACACACAGCTGTAGCCGTAGCCACAGGCCCCAGTGAGCGAGCCGACGTCCTCGACACACAGCTGGATCGACGGCAACGGCGTGTCCTGCCCGAACGCCCGCGCGTACAGCTGGTCGATTGACGTGCCGTTGTTGATGTCGGCCCCTTCGGTCATCCTCGCGTGCGCCGAGGTGAGGAACGCCGCCGACGACCGGGTGTGGTCGGCGCCGGCTTCCGCCTCGGTCTGCGCGGTGGCCGGCGCGATGTCGGTGTGGCTGACGATGGTCACGTAGTCGCGGTGCGACTCGAGCGACCGCAGGATCGGGGTCGTCTCAAAATTGCGGCCGACCGTCTTCGGGGACCAATAGTGCAGCCGGGTACCTTCCGCGGTGCTCCCGGCCGACCCGTGCACCATCTCCAGCGCCGCGAACCGCGTGTGTGGCTGCGCCGCCGAGCCGCGTATCGGTGTCTGCGCCGGCATCATCGCCTCGAGCCACGGCAGCGCCAGCGTGACACCGACACCGCGCAACGCGGTCCGTCTCGAGATGTGCTTCCTGGTGATATACATCGCGTGTCCTCTATTCCGTGGGGCTCCGCCCCACACCCCGGCTCGGTCGCTTGCGGGGGCCCCTACGCGCCGCGCCCTCGCGGGCGCGCACGTGCGCGCCGTTGGGGCCCACTACTCCGCGCTCACTTCGGCTTCATCCGCCCGCCGCATCTGAAACGGTGTGCTCGTGACAACGCCGATCACGTACGCCGAGAATCGATGCTCCTGCCGCACCGCGTCCCGCACGATGGTGCGCACGGCCGGCATGTCGTCGGGCTGGAACACCCGCCCGGTGGCGAACATCAGCAGGTTCCGCGTGAAGTTGGTCAGGAACAGGTCCTCGTTGTCCAGCAGGAACCGCCGCAGACTGAGGGGCCCGTCCACACGTGTCCCGTCATACAGCGTGCCGGACGGATCGACCGGGAACCCACTGTCCTTCGTGCGCCACGCACCCACCGCGTCGAAGCTCTCGAGCGCGAACCCGATCGGGTCGATGATGTTGTGACACGCCGCGCAGAATGCGTTCGCGCGGTGCGCGACGGTCCGCTCGCGGACCGAGAGGTGCGCGGCCCCGGTCTCGTTCTCCTGGAGCGGGGGCACGTTGGCCGGCGGCGTGGGCGGGGGTGTGCCGAGTAGCACGTCGAGAATCCAGGCGCCCCGGATGACCGGCGACGTGCGGTTCGACACCGACGTCAGCGTCAGGATGCCGGCGTGCCCCAACAGCCCACGCCGATGCTCGTCGGCGACCGGCACGCGCCGGAACCGGGGTCCCACGATGTTCGGGATCTGGTAGTGCGTCGCCAGCCGCTGGTCCACGAACGTGTAGTCGGCCGTCAGCAGCTCGAGCAGGCTGCGGTCCTCCCGCACGATGCTATCGAAAAAGAGCTCCGTCTCCCGCCGCATCGACCGGTTCAGGTTCTCGTCCCAGTCGGGGAACAGATAGACGTCGGGATGGGCGTCCCGCAGGTTCTGCAGCCGCAGCCAGTGGGACGCGAAGCTGGTCGACAGCGTCTCGGACCGCGGGTCGGCGAGCATCCGCCGCACCTGACGCTCGAGCTCGACCGGGTCCGACAGCCGCCCCTGCTCGGCCGCCGTGAGCAGCGTATCGTCAGGGATGCTGCTCCAGAGGAAGAACGACAGCCGCGACGCCAGCTCGAGGTCGCTGACCCGGTGACTCGCGCCGGCCGCCACCCCGGGGGGCGTGCGCTCGAAGCGGAACATGAACTCCGGGTCGGCGAGAATCGCCTGCAGCGCCGTCCGGACCCCCGACTCGAAGTCGCCCTCGGCGCGGCCGGTGTCATAGAGGGCCGAGAGATGCGTCAGGTCGCCGTCGGTGACCGGCCGCCGGAAGGCCCGCCGCGCCAGTCGCGCGATGATCTCGCGTGCGCACGGCCGCTCGTCATCGTCGGTGGCCGTCGCGGGGCGACAGGAGAAGATGCGCCGCCGGCTGGCTGTCTCACTCACCCCGGTGATGTTGTACGGGCCGTCGATGCCGAGATTGCGCAGGTGCGGCAACCCGGTCAAACCAGGGAAGTGCCCGGTCGACAGGTCGGCCAGCGCCCGCTCGAACGGCATCACGAAGTCCTGCACCGGGCCGGCAGCTCGCTGAATGAAGGCGGCCGAGATTGTCTGCGGTCCGGCTGCGATCGTGATCGGCAGCGTCCGCAGGTCCTCGGTCGTCTTCATCTTCCGGTCGAAGTCGAGCAGCGCCACCCGCTCCCCGTTCACCGCGATCTCGATCTGCTCGCCCTCGGCCGGAATGTTGTCGCCGAACACCGGGCCGATGCTCGAGTAGTAGAACGACAGCCGAAAGACGTACTCCCCATCGGCCGGAAAGTTGTGTGTGACGACGGTCCCGCCGCGTGTGCCGAACGGCGTACCCGGCACGTGACGCAGCTGCGAGACCGCTTGCGGCACCAGATACGTATCGACGAGCGGCGTCGCTCCCGGATCTCCGACCGCCAGCCGGCTGATCTTGCCGGCCGCCGAAATGTAGCCCTCGAGCAGGGCGGGCGACACGGTCAGCACGTCCGACATGTTGTCGTAGCCCTGGCTCATGTCGTCGGGCGGCAACAACGACTCGACGTTCACCTCGAGCCCGAGCAGGTCTCTGACCGCGTTGGCGTACTCGGTCCGGTTCAGGCGATGCAGGACGGGACGTCCGGGGTTCGGGTCGGCGGCCGCCGCGCGATCGATCTCGCGCTCGAGCCCGTCGACGAACACGGCCAGCGTCGCCTCGTCCGGCCGGGGGCGGCGGGCCGGCGGCATCAGCCCGGCGCGCAGCTTCCGGATCACTTTCTCCAGGGTGGCAACGTGCGCGCTAGGGTGCGCGGGGTCGACGTCGACCAGCGAGAGGTCGCCCTGCCGGAGCCGGTCGTTGTGGCACGTGACACAGTACTGGTCGAACAGCGCGCGGGTCGGGACCGCCGGCAGCTCGGTCGTCGCGGTGTGTGAGGCGACCAGCGAGACCGGCGCCGGTGGCTGGGCCGCGACGACCGCGGCCGACGCAAGCAGCACGACAGCACCGAGAAGCAACCGGGGCTGCAGAGGTCGGATGGCTGCACACCGCGCCTTGCATGCGCACACCACTTTCAGCATGCCTCACAGGGTAGACCATTCGCCCGGTATCTCGAAGGGAATTGTTGGGTCGAGCACACTCGGGAGACAGGAGTCAAGAGAAGCAAGTCGGCTGCGCCGGCTGCTGGTTCAGTTGCTAGAATCGGGGGAACGGTGACACTCAAGCTCCTGCGGCGAGTGTGTGGTGTGGCGCTCGGCGTGGCGACCTGCGTTACCGGCACAGTGGCCCAACGCGATCAGCCGTACCGGGCTAATCTGCCAGCCGACCACGCGGCAATCGAGTACGACGCCGGCCCATTCGAGGACCCGATCACCCGACTCGCCGAGGCGGTCGCCTCGGGAGTCGCCACGCTCGACTACGACAACCGGTTCGGCTACCTGCCGAGCCTGCTGGACCGGCTCGACATCCGGGTCGATTCGCAGGTGCTGGTCTTCTCGAAGACGAGCTTTCAGGCGGACAAGATCTCGCCGCGCAACCCCCGCGCGATCTACTTCAACGACGACGTCGCCGTCGGCATCGTCCAGGACGCCGACGTCATCGAGCTGGCGGCATTCGGCGCGCTCCCTGGCGGCGTGTTCTACACACTTGATGCCGGTCGGTCCGGCGAACCTCGGTTCGCCCGCCCGAACGGCTGTCTGCGGTGCCACCAGGGGCCTGCCACGCTCGGCGTACCGGGCCCCTACGTCGGCTCGGTCTCGACCAGCGCCACCGGCCGTCCCGACGTCCGGCTCGGGACCGTCGTGACGGACCACCGCACCCCCTTCGAGGAGCGATGGGGCGGCTGGTATGTCACCGGCACACACGGCGCCCTGCGCCACCGCGGCAACGCCTTGGCCCGTGACCCGACCAGAGGGGCCGGGCTGGTGGAGGCGGCGAACCAAAACCTCACCACGCTGGTGCGATTCGTCGACCCGAGCGACTATCTCACTCCGACCAGCGACCTCATCGCCTTGATGACGCTGGAGCACCAAACCCAGATGATCAACCTGTTCACACGCGCGGGGTGGGAAGCCCGGATCGCCGAGCACGACGGACTGCTGAATGAGACCGAAGCGGCCGCGCGCCGCCGCAGTGTCGACGAGATCGTCCGCTACATGCTGTTTGCCGACGAGGCACCGCTCAGCGACCCGATACAGGGCGTCTCCACCTTCACCGAGACGTTCCCGACGCGCGGACCGCGCGACCGGCGCGGCCGGTCATTGCGCGACCTCGATCTGCGGACCCGGCTGTTCCGCTATCCGCTCAGCTACATGGTCTACAGCGACCTCTTCGACGGCCTGCCGGACCCGGTGCGAGCGTTGGTCTACGAACGGCTGTTCGAGGTGTTGCGGGGTGACGCCGCGACCGATCGGTTCGACCGGCTACCGGCCCGGGACCGGCAGGCCATACTCGAGATCCTGCGGGAGACGAAGCCGGGGTTGCCGGCGTACTGGCAGGCGAACTAAGGGCCCACGCAAGAATAACTTCCCATTTTCGGCCGCCGATCCATCCCGAAGCTGCCAGCGTTGGGCCACTTCTCACAGGGTCGAATACTGCCCGTCTGCTCCCTCCTCGCGCCTTGTAATGGCCGGGCGCAGCATGAATACGACGCCGCAAAACGGGAACTGATTCTTGCGCGGACCCTAAGGACCTGCTCGCGGGGCACGTCGTACGGTTTCGCTGGGCCGAGGTTCAAGCGGGGCGGGGCGGCTCCACCCCGCGGAACCCCTCGTCGCCGAATACCTTCACCCGGTCCTTGCCGCTCCGCTTCGCCTCGTACAGGGCCAAGTCGGCCTTCTCCACCAGATCCCGAATATTGTCCGCATCCTCCGGGAAGGCGCTGACGCCACTGGACACCGAGAGGTGGCCGGTTCGTTGATCCCCACTCAGCAGGAACGAATGTTCCCTGACTCGAATACAGACACGCTCGGCGAGGATGGCGGCTCCTACCTTGGGCGTCTCGGGTAGGATCAGCGCGAACTCATCTCCTCCGTACTTCGCCGGGATGTCCACTGAGCGACTGCAATCCTTGAGGATCGCGGCGATCTCCTTCAATGCCTGACTGCCCATGAGATGGCCTTGCAGGTCGTTCCACCGTTTGAGGCCATCCATGTCGACCATCACCAGCGATACGGAATGGCCGAAACGGCGAGCCCTCTCCATCTCGACGTCCAACTGATCGGCAAAGTAGCCATAATTGAAGAGGCCCGTGAGCCCATCGATGTTCACTCGCGCCCGCAACTGGTCGGTTGTCTCCCGGTTGCGCTGGACGAGAAGCGTGCCCAGCCACGCCACCCCATACACCGTCAGGGCCAGGGCAGCCAGGACCGTTGCGGTATACGCAACGCTGGGTACACCCCGCGGCCCAGTCGACACGTTCAACCAGTCCGGGGCTGCGGCATGAACCAGTCCCACCAACCCGAACAATCCCAACGCCAGGGTTGCCTGCAAGAACGTCTCGAAGCGGGACAGCAGAAACGCTGCGGTGATGGTGTGCAGCACGTACAACAATGCGAACGGACTGTATGGGCCGCCGGTGAAGTACACCAGCACGCTCAACGCAACCAGGTCGACGTCGATCTGCACGTTGGCTGACCGATACACCCGATCCATCTCGGCCTGCTCGCCCGCGCGCATGCACCACCAGTGATCGACCTCGAATGCGATGTTGTAAAGCGCGACGGTCAACAAGGTCAGCAACGGGGGAATCGGCGGCGTGTCCAACCCCCTTGTCTGCATACCCAGAAGAAGAACCGCCAGGCAGGCGACCACCACCCACCACCTCGTTCGGATGAACAGGTTGATCTGCTGCAGGGTTTCAGCGCGGCGCGCAAACTCGCTGGGCACGCCAGCCGCCTGGGGAATGACGCCGTCCTTGAGCGCAGCGCCCTCCTGTCCCGGTGGTGGAATCAGCGTGCTGTGCGTCTTATCTGTCGCGCCATCGGCCATGGGGACAGCCTACCTGTGGGTGCGATGCTCGTCGGATGAGCTGCAGCGCGGCGGGGGAGAGGGGAACGCCCGAAGGCCCGCCGGCCGTCCTGGGGCCGCTCGCTTCTCGACCGCGCGCTGGCGGGTTGCAGACCTGCCGGCGTGAATGACCGCCACCTGAAGGTGGCGGCCTCATTTCAGACCCAACCGCTTCTTGTAGCCCGGCCACTCGGTCCGCAGCCGCAAAAACGCGTCCACGTCGGGGCACAGCAGGAACGGGTTTGTCCGGCGCTCGAGACCGATGGTGGAACTGGGTCGCGCCCCGTAGTCGTGACCGGGCCAGACGGTGGTCTCGTCGGGCACCGTGTCGAGCATGCGTTGCAAACTCGCCCACTCGGTCCGCGCGTCCTCGTCGGTCTTCGTGCCGCCCACCTTGCCGATGAACAGCAGGTCTCCGGTGATGAGCAGATGCTGGGACGGCTCGTACAACACCAGATGATCGTCGCAGTGCCCCGGGGTGTGGAGACACCGGAGCCGGAACGCGCCGAGGGTCAGCTCCTGCCCATCGGCCAGCCTGACGTCCGGCGGATGCGGTGCGCCCGGGTGCGCCGCGATCGGCGCCCCGGTCAGCTCGACCGCCGCGGGGTTCCCCTCCGTGTGGTCCGGATGCCCGTGGGTGTTGACGATATGGGTGATGGTCAACCCTTGGTCGGTGGCGCGCTTGACGAGCACGCCCGGCGAGTACGACGGGTCGATCAGGACCCCCTGCCCCGCCTCACGATCGCCGACCAAATACCCGAAGTTGCGGTCGCCGCCGGTCCGAACCTGTTCGAAGATTAGCTGCATGGGTCTCAGTGCTCAAAGAGTCAGAAGGCACGAGGACCATACCAGATAGATCGCACGACCCTCACGGGCCACCGTGAGGTGAAAGGTGGGCGTCAGCTCGTAGCGCCAACATGGTCGTCGAGCCCGGCCCCCGAAGGATGACCTACCATCTTAGTCCCCTGGACGGCCAATGTCTCTAGCGTCCGCTCAAGGAATCAGGAGTCAGGAGTCAGGAGTCACGAGAAGGCCGGAGGGCTTCGCCAATTTCTATTTCAGCAACGTTCCGGCCAGATCGACGACGCGCGGG
>DQNS01000018.1 GCA_015659035.1 Acidobacteriota bacterium
CCATACCCCTCGTTCTTGGTGTCTACCAGCACCACACCGCTCTCGGCGACCAGCACCGCGATGTTGCCGCCGGTTTCCATCCCGGAGCCCAGCATGTGCAGCGTGTCGGTGATCTGGTGCACCTCGATCGGCGGGATCTCGGGCTGCTCTGCCTCGAGTCCGGCGGTCCAGAGGACGAGACTCAGGGCGAAGGCGGTGAACGGCAACAGAAGCAGTCGTCGCATTTCGGGTCTCCGGTTCTTTGGGGCGGGGTTGAAGCCGTGCCCCACACAGTGGTTCAGACGTTCGCTACTCCGGTAACGCGAATGCTATCAGGCGTGGACCGCCGCCAACGGTCAACGCGATGTGCTGCCGCCCGTCGGTGCTGTAAGTCATCGGGGTGCCGATCGCCCCGGCCGGCAGGTCGACCGAGCCGACTATCTCGCCGGTGGTCTTATCTCGAGCCACCAGCCGTGGTCCGTCGCCGGTGCCACCGGCGGTGAGCGCACTAATCAGCAACGTCTTGGTCACCAGTGGTCCACCCCTGCCGTCGCCACCCAGCGGCGGCAGATCGAGATCGCGCAGCATCGGGTGGCTCCGGAACCGGTTGCCGTCACCGTTCGGCTGCATCCAGGCGTTCTCGCCGGCGTTGAGATCCACCGCGGTCATCCGCGAATAGGGCGGCTTGAACAGGGGCAGCCCCTGCGGCATTGCCGGCTGTCGGCCGCTGCCAAACGCCGCCTGGGTAATCGTCATGGTCGCGCCGGTGGACGGATCCGGCTCGTAGAAGTGCAGGATCGACGTGCGGTTCTGCGAGGGCACATAGAGCATGCCGGTTTCCGGGTCCACTCCCGCGCCGCCCCAGTTCGCGCCGCCGTCAATCGCCGGACGCTGGATGGTGCCCTGCGTCACTCCCTCGACGGTCCGTAGCGGTGGGGTGAAAATCGGGCCGAGCGTGAAGTCGCGCACCGCCTCCACGGCCATCGCCCGGATCTCGGGAGTGAAGTCGACGAGATCGTCGATGGCCACGCCCTGGTACTCGAACGGCGGCGGCTTGGTCGGGAACGGCTGGGTCAGCGACGGGACCTCTCCCGGGAGATTTGTCTCCTGCGGCACTGGCCGCTCTTCGATCGGCCAGACCGGGTCGCCGGTGACACGGTCAAACACATAGGTGAAGCCCTGCTTGCTCACCTGCGCCAACGCCTGAATGTCTCGGCCGTCGACGGTAATGTCGATCAGGTTTGGATGGGTGGGGAAGTCCCAATCCCAGAGGCCGTGGTGCACCGCCTGGAAATGCCAGACCCGCTGTCCAGTCTCGATGTCGACCGCGACGATCGATTCCGAGAAGAGGTTGTCGCCGAGCCGGTCCGCCCCGTAGTAATCGTTGGTAACGGTACCGGTCGGCAGGTACACATAGCCCAGCTCATTGTCGCCGGCCAGCATCGACCAGACATTGCCGTTGCCCGAGTAGCGCCACGATTCGTTCAGCCACGTATCGGATCCGAACTCGTCGCCGCTGTTGGGAACGGTGTGGAAGTCCCACTCGTGTTCGCCGGTGCGCACGTTCCACGCCCGCACCCACCCCGGGGTTGCTTCCTTCGTAACCCGCACGTCGGCAATGTGCGAGCCATGGATCACCCGGTCACGCACGATAATCGGTGGCGAGTTGATGGAGTAGAGAAACGCATTAAGGTAGTCGCGGTCTTCCCGCGCGACCCGCGGAATACCGACCATCGCGTCGACCATACCGCTGCCGTTCGGTCCGAAGTCGGCGCACGGCCGCCCGGACGTCGCCTGGACACAGACCAGGTACCCGGCGCCGGTGCCCCAGAAGATCCGCTCGTCCCCCTCACCGTCGGTCCAGTAGGCAACACCGCGCTGGGTCCAGGGACCACTCATGGAAGGGGTGCCTTCTTCGTAAGTCTTCGGATTGAACACCCAGAGCGTCTTGCCCGTCGTGGCGTCGACCGCCACGCCCTGCGAGAGCGGCGTGTTGAAGTAGAGCACTCCGTCGATCATCAGCGGCGTCGCCTGGAACCTGGACGGGTTCGGTGACCGGCCGTCCCGATACAAATTCGGGGTGTCGGCCACCAAGGACTCGACAATGGTGTCGAGCGGTGCGCGCCACTCACCACCATCCGGAGTCGTCCGGCTCAGCATGCCGTCGACCGAGGTCCACTCCCAAACCACCTCGAGTTGACTGAAGTTCCCGCCGTCGATCTGATCGAGCGGCGAGTATTTCGTGCCCGCGATGTCACCGGCGTAGCTCCGCCATTCGCCGTTCTCAGTGCCGTAGCGTTGCCA
>DQNS01000134.1 GCA_015659035.1 Acidobacteriota bacterium
ATCCGTGGTCTCCTCCGGGGCCGTGGGGAGGGAGTCTTTGGGGGGAGGCGTTCCGGACGGTGGATTGGCCTCTGGATGCGTCATGCGGCGACCTCCCGTGTGCAAGATAATATGTGGCGGCGTGGCGCTACTGGAACCAAGAACTGCAACAGGCCGGCGCCCGGCGGGTCAGCGCCGGGTGGCAGTGAAGAGGCCCAGCTACCCCGTAGTCGTCGAACCGCACCTGAGCCGGAGACCGCGCCCCAGCTGTGAGGTTCGTGACATCGTTGCACGCCAGATGCCCCACGTTAACCTTGTTAACCGGAGGGTTGTAGGTTCGAGTCCTACCTGAAGAACCGTTCTTTTCAACAACTTGCAGACCTCGGATTCGCGTTCTTGCGTTGGTTGGTCTCTGTCTCTCGGTTGCCTAGTGCGGCGGAGATGGTGCCTTTCCAACCTCGCCATCAGCATCGGTGTCGCTGACCGGAACCTGGACGGGAACGGCCCAGGACAGGACAGCCAAGCCGGGGCGGCCACGGTCCGCGTCACGCTCACGCACGGCGGATCCTCGCTCACCGGCACTTGGTCATTCATTGCCTCCGCTCAAACCCACAGCGGCAGCCTCTCAGGGTCGGTGCCGCGTTCCTCGCAGCGGTCGTGACCAAGCTGTTCTTAGTCGACCTCGCGGACAGCGGCACGGTGGCTCGGATCGTGTCCTTTGTCGTGGTGGGTGGCTGATTCTCGTGATAGGCTACGTCTCGTCGCTACCAGCGAAACAGCAGGCGAAATCGACTGCCTAGTTGTCATCTCCAAGAAGACGCCATGCAGCGGTCATCGAAGGTCACCCTCTCAATCGCTGACCTCCGGGATCGTCGATCGATATACGCATTGCGGCACCAGGTGTACGCCCAAGAACTAGGCCAGCATCGCGAGAACCACGAGGGCGTGCTCACCGACCACCTCGACGAGGTCAATACCTACGTGGTCGCCAAGCGCGACGACACCGTCGTGGGCTTCGTGGCAATCACGCCGCCAAACCCACACGGTTATTCGATCGACAAGTACTTCTCCCGTCACGAGACGCCGTTCGTGTATGACGACGGCCTCTACGAAGTGCGGTTGCTCACGGTTGTGGAATCCAGTCGGCGCACCCTGCTAGCGGCGCTGCTGATGTACGGCGCCCTGCGATACGCCGAGTCTCAGGGTGCACGAGTCATGGTGGTCATCGGTCGCCGAGAGGTCGTGAGTTTGTACGAGCGAACCGGCCTTCGGTCGCATGGTCTTCACGCACAAGCCGGCGCCGTCACCTATGAGCTCATGTCTGCCGAGGTGCAGGACCTCCGTAGCCATTTGAGCGAGTTCGGCCGTTTTATCCAACGCTTCGAGCGGTCGGTTGATTGGCAGATTGCCGGCATGCCATACGAGCCTGAGGACGCGTGTTTCCACGGTGGGGCGTTCTGGGATGTGATCGGCGAGACGTTCGAGACGCTGGAGCGAAGAGAGTCGGTCATTTGTGCCGATGTCCTTGACGCGTGGTTCGAGCCAGCACCCGGTGTGGTGCAGGCGCTGCAGCGATGCCTTTCTTTCGCGCTCAAGACCTCGCCGCCCACCACTGGGGAAGGGCTGCGCCATGTCATCGCCCGCGCCCGGGGCGTGGCTGAGAACAGCATCCTGACAGGCGCAGGTTCCTCAGCTCTGATCTTCGCAGCCCTTCGTGGGTGGGTCACGCCGTCATCCCGCGTGCTCATTCTCGACCCTATGTACGCTGAATACGCACACGTGCTGGAGCGGGTCATCGGCGCAAGAGTGGACAGACTGACACTCTCTCGAACACGCGGCTACCAGCTTGAGCCCCGGCAGTTGGTGAATTCCTTCTCCCGCGGGTACGACTGGGTGATCCTCGTCAATCCCAACAGCCCAACCGGCAGACATCTGCCTCGGCACCAGCTTGAACACCTCTTGGCTGAGGCTCCGAAGGCCACCAAGTTCTGGATCGACGAGACCTACGTCGACTACGTGGGCGAGGATCAGTCGCTCGAAGTGCACGCGGCCGCCTCTTCCAATGTGGTCGTCGTCAAATCGATGTCGAAAGCGTATGCCCTGTCTGGCGTGCGGGCCGCGTACCTGTGCGGACCGCCCGCCCTCATTCGTGAAGCTCGACACTGGTGCCCGCCGTGGGCGGTCAGTCTGCCGGGACAGATAGCGGCGTGTGAGGCATTCGCCTGCCTTGACTACTATCGCGGCCGGTGGCGGGAAACTGCGATCCTTCGGGGCGAGTTACAAGCGGGGCTTGAAGCACAGGGCTGGGACGTCGTTCCAGGCTGCGCGAACTTCCTGCTCTGTCATCTGCCGCGGTCGGCCCCAGACGCGGCGGAATTGGTGGCTGAGCTTCACGCGAGAGGGCTCTTCATCAGGGACGCCACGAGCATGGGCACCGCTCTGGGTAAGCGCGCAGTGAGGATTGCGGTCAAGGACCGCGCGACGAACCAGCAAGTCCTGGACACCTTAGCCGCCGCTCTCGGTTCAGAGCGCGCCCGCGATGGCTCCGGAGGCAGCGTCACGCAAGCGCGTAGCGGTGTCCCTGGCCCCACTGTCGGGGTGGATCGCCGGTAAGATGCGGACCGCGATAGGGCCTCGATGAAACAGCCTGAACCGTCTTGGCCAGATACGGCCCGTCCCGACGACTGCAATCGGTAGGACTGGGCGTCCTGCCTTGACCGCGATTCGAAACGTGCCCGCTTTGAACGGCAACATCCCACCACTTGAACGCGTACCCTCAGGAAACAACAACAACGATGTGCCGTCGCCCAGTGCTTCGATCATGACGCGCGCACAGGTGGCGCGCGACCGCAGAGATCCACGATCGACCACAAGGTGCTTCGCTTTTCGGATGATCGTTCCGATCAAGGGACGCGTGGCCGCAAGGTGATTCACCACGAAGTGAAAGTCACGCGGGAGAGCGGCCACAAGCACCACGGAGTCCAGGTAGCTTGAATGATTGGCAATAAGCACTGCGCAGGGCTCCTTGACGAGGTTTTCGAGACCCTCCACCCGCAGCCGGCAGCCGGCCAATACGAGGAGCGCGCGTGCGAACCGTCGGACAAGTCTGTTGGTGGGAGCGCCTTGAGGTGCAAGGGCCAGAACGAGCCAGATCGGCGGGAGGGTCAGAGCGAGGAGCAGTGCTATCCAAGCCGTAAACAGCACGGAGCCGCGTTCGTCGGATGAGGATCCATCATCAAGAACCGCGGCCATCTGGACAGGATGTCACAGGATGGGTCGGGAAGTCCCTAGGCTGCCGCACAACAGCCGGCAGTCAGATGATGTTCCGGTTCACGGGCTCCACACGCGCGTGGGACGCCGCGCACCCGCGCTAGGCATATGCCTCACGATTGAACCTCCTACCCGCCAGCGGCACGATAGATACGTCACCGTTCCTGATCGGTCCACACGACTCCGCGTCAGCCGGAACGTTCCGCCAGCATGAACCCACCTAGGGGGACCGACTTTCCGCGCTCCTCACCCATGGGTTCATACACTGCAAGTGCCAGTCCCTGTGAGGCAATGAAATCGCTGGCCTGCTTTCGCGCGGGGGCTGCGGTGGACAGGAAGAACTGCAAAGACTCACCGTAGAACCCCTTAATCATGAGGTGCATGTATTGGCCAAAGAACCCCTGAAAGTATTCGAGACTCATGGTATCGAAGGCAATCCGGCTGCCCACCGCAAGGCCGGATACCTTCCGAAGCGTCGTCTGTACGGTCTCCTCATCGAGGTACATCGTGACGCCCTCCCAGAGAATGAACGTTGGGAGTGCGGGGTCGAAACCCCGCACCAGCAGCGCATCGAGCCATGAGGTCTGGCCGAAGTCGGTCTCGACGAACGTGACGTGACTCGCGTCGATACCGGCGCGCTCCAGCGCCTGTGTCTTAGCGCGTTGCGTCGCCGGGGTGTCAACTTCGAACACCCGCACCGGACGGTCTCTCAGCGCACCATAGGCGCGGGTGTCCCATCCAGCGCCGAGGAAGACGACCTGCTGTGCCGGGTGTGGTCCAGTCGGGTCGACGGCGCTCGCGAGCGCCTCATCGAAGAATGCCGTCCGATGCACCATCATCGATATCATCGACGACGGTCTCGCGCCCGGATACGAGAGAATTGATCCCTGATAGCCGCTCAATCTGGCCGCCAGTCCCATTGTCCCGATCATCAGCCATGCCACAGTCGGCGACAGCGCAGGCAGATGAGGCGCCAACTTCACGGCGGCGGCATCGTCTCGTGTACCTGCATGGTGAAAAAGCATCCGATTGACGAAGGGTTCGTAGGCCGTGCCAGAGATACCGCGGTTCCTTGTCTTTAACCTGACCATGAAACCAACCATCCCGACCACAGTTAATGGTAGGAACGCAACCAGAAGAAGCGAGAACATCAGGAGGCGGAGCGCGTTCATCAGCATGTCTGGGTCGTCTCTCTTATGGACTACTCACAGCCAGACACCGGTGACACCAAGGGCCACGCCAATGGCAATGCCCACGCCGACAGCAGATTGACGTGCGTGGCGACCGGTCATGTCGGTCCTCCGATTCAGTCCTCCGCCGACCACGACGACGAGGCGGCAACGTCGGCCTGGGCGTGCGTGGACTGCGCCGCCGCGGGCAGCGGACAGAACGCCCCTTCTGAGAACCCCTCGGCCTCGATGCCGAGCGCGTGATCGAACCGTGCGCGGTATTGCTCCCACGCGATCGCCGAGGTCAATTCGACCAACTGCGCATCGGTCAGGTGCTTCTTGAGCTCCTCGACCAAAGCGACCGACACCTCCACCGGCGTCGCGGTCATCGCCGTCGCGTAGCGCAGCGCGAGCTTCTGCGGCTCGCTGAACGCGTCGCTGGTTTCGAACTCCGCCAGGTCGCGCAGTTGCGCCTCGGTGACGCCGTGCTCTCTGCCCACGGCAGAGCCGATATCAATTCAGAAGGGACACCCGATGAGCGTGGCGGCGCGGAGCTGCGCAAGGGTCTTGACGACCCCGTCCAGTTCGTTCGCCTTGTCCTGTGCCATTTCCATGAATGC
This sequence comes from Acidobacteriota bacterium, assembly GCA_015659035.1. Lineage (GTDB taxonomy): Bacteria > Acidobacteriota > Vicinamibacteria > Vicinamibacterales > UBA8438 > NP936. The sequence goes on from DQNS01000134.1 coordinate 5,039, forward strand.
AAGCCCGCGGAACAGCTTGGGATGAAGTGCGTGCACTTTGATCGGCATAACCACCTTGCCGACCTTCTTGCGGACCATCCCGTACGCGACACGGGTAAGTAGGTTCGCTTCGTTGGCTTCAATGCCTGCGATTCTTGCCATGGGAGCGTCCTCCCCCGCGAGTGGCCGCACCCGGGGCGTCGGGTCGTGATGGCCTGGGCCGGAATGGTCCGGTGACCGCCAGAGGACCGGCTATTAGTCTGGGTCGCCGCTGACCGGGTAAACCGTGAACAGAGTACACTGGAGCCTTCGTATGTGAAAGCGATGTCTCAGATGGGCGATTGGTGGGCCTGATGTGCCAGGCTTCGGTTCGGGCGACGTTGGCGGCCGGGACGGATTGCCCCGCTCGCGTGACGAGAGAATGTCGACACACAAATCGAACACTGCGTCTACGGATTCACGGCCGGAAAGAGCGCCATGCTTCCGTATAAGGAGCTGAGCATGTTGAAACCAGTCGTGTGTTGGATGTGGCTGATTGGGCTGTTGTGCATAGCCGACCAAACCGCCACGGCGCAGTCACGGACTTTCGACATCTATTGGGTGGACGTCGAAGGCGGCGCCGCCACCCTGGTTGTGTCTCCCACCGGGGAATCGCTGCTCGTCGATACTGGCTTCCCGGGAGCGGATGACCGGGACGCGAAGCGAATCTTTGCGGCAACCCAGGAGGCCGGCCTGACCAGGATTGACTACCTGGTCATCACGCACTTCCACCGGGATCACGTGGGTGGGCTGCAGGCGCTGGCCGAGATGATCCCGATCGAGAAATGCTTCGACCATGGGACCACCACCGAAGAGAGCAATCGGCAATGGCTCGACGCGTACCTCAGCGTCTGCGGCGACAAGAGAGGCGCCGTTGAGGCAGGCGAGACGATCCCGTTCGGGGCTGTCGAGATCGACGTCATCGCCTCGGACGGCCGACTCATCACGACACCCGTCAACGGCGGCGGATTCAACATGCTGTGCGCGACAGCCGAGCAGAAACCGCAGGCCAGTCCGGAGAATCAGCGCAGCGTCGGGGCGCTCTTCACATACGGCCGGTTTACCTTTCTCGACCTCGGGGATTTCAACTGGGCGAAGGAGGTCGAGCTGTCGTGCCCCATGAACCAGGTGGGCGAGGTCACAATCTATCAGACGAGTCGCCACGGAGCCTGGGACGACGCGGGCTCGCCGACGCACCTCTATGCGATCAAGCCGCAGGTCGTCGTCGTGAACAACGGTCCGCGGAAGGGGCTGGGAGGCACATCACCCGGTTTTCGCGAGGTCTCGACAGCGCACTACGACCGGATTGCGAAGAGTCCGGGCATCGAAGGGATCTGGCAGGGCCACCGTTCGCTGCTCGATCCGGATCCGGCCCATAACACCTCGGAAGACATGATCGCGAACCTGGACGAGACCGCGGAGTGCAACGGCCATTGGATTCGGGCGTCGGTCGGCCAGGACGGCACGTTCACCGTCACGAACAGCCGCAACGGGTTCAGCCGAACCTACACGGCGCGCTGAGCGGCGCCTGTTCCACGACCCGAGCGCGGCCGATGGTGTTACGGTTGATTCGCTGTGGCAACGGTAACTACGATCCGCTGGACCATGAGAGCCCAGGGCGAGCGCCGGTCGTCACGGATGCCTGACCTGCGTCTTGTCCTGTCCCGCGCTCTGATCCTGCCCGTCGCGATCACGGCAGTGACCCTCGTGCCGACGCAGGTGATGGGTCAAGCGCAGTCTTCCGCCGAGTTCGTGCCCGTGACCGACGCCATGCTCCAGGCGCCGGCGCCGGAAGATTGGTTGATGTGGCGCCGGACGCTTGACAGCTGGGGCTACAGCCCGTTGGACCAGGTCACCCGGGAGAACGTGGCCGATCTTCGGATGGTCTGGACGCGGGCGCTTGCGCGCGGGCGCCAGGAAGGGACGCCGCTGGTCTACGACGGCGTCCTGTATATGCCGCAGGCGAGTGACGTCATCGAGGCGATCGATGCTGTGACGGGCGACCTGATCTGGGCGCATCGTCGCGATCTCCCGGACGATGTCTACGACTATGTGGGCGGCAACGCTCGCAACAACCGGAACATCGCGATCTACGACCGGTTCATCATCAACACGAGCGACGACAACTTCGTGTTCGGGCTCGATGCCACGACCGGGGAGATCGCCTGGGAGACCCAGATCTTCGACTATCAGGTCACACCGGCCGGGCACAGCTCGGGTCCGATCATTGCCGATGGCAGGGCGATCTCGGGGCGGAGCTGCCGTCCAGCCGGCGGTCCCGACTCGTGCGTCATCGTGGCGCACGACGCGCGCACCGGAGAAGAGCTCTGGCGGCGGCACACCATTCCGAAGCCGGGCGAGCCGGGGGACGAGACCTGGGGCGGGGTGCCGTGGGAGGAGCGTCTTCACGTCGGCACCTGGATGCCGGCAAGCTACGACCCCGAACTGCGCCTGATCTACCAGGGCACCTCGGTCACCTCGCCGGCCCCGAAGTTCATGCTCGGTGGCATCGACAACACGCACCTCTACCACAACTCGACGCTGGCGCTCGACGTCGACACCGGTGAGATCCGGTGGTACTACCAGCACCTGAACGACCACTGGGACCTGGATCACCCCTTCGAGCGCCTGCTCCTCGACACCGCCGTCTCGCCCAACCCCAACGCCGTGAGCTGGATCAACCCCCGACTCGAGCCGGGTGAGGTCCGGAAGGTGATGACCGGCATTCCGGGCAAGACCGGGGTGGTCTATACGCTCGACCGCGAGACCGGCGAGTTCCTCTGGGCGACGCCGACCGTCACGCAGAACGTCATCAGCAACATCGATGGCGCGACCGGCGCGGTGACCGAGAACGCGGAGGTCGTCTTCAGCGCGGAGGGGCAGCAAGTCCTGGCCTGTCCCAACATGCACGGCGGGAAGGACTGGGAAGCCGGCGCCTACAGCCCGCTGACGAACACGATGTACTTTCCACTGCGCAACATGTGCCAGCGGTTGCTGGCGACGACAGCGCCTGACGCGTCACACCGGATCTACGCGCTGGCCGTGCGACATGAGCTTGCGCCCGGCACCGAGCAGCTTGGCGCGGTCTACGCGATATCGGCCGAAACCGGCGATACTACGTGGCTGTACGAACAGCGGGCGGCCACCCTGTCGCTCGTGGCGACCGGCGGTGGGCTCGTGTTCGGTGGCGACGCGAACGGGCGCTTCCGGGCCTTCGACCACGAGACCGGGGAGGTGCTGTGGGAGATCAACCTTGGCTCACCGGTCAGCGGTTTTCCTGTCAGCTACGCGGTTGCCGGGCGCCAGTATGTGGCCGTGAGCACCGGAGGCGCTGCGACCACACCGAGCTTCCTGCAGTTGACGCCCGAGCTTCGCCCGAGCAACGGCAACAATCTCTTCGTGTTCGCCTTGCCGCAGTGAGGCCACCAGTCGCCCGAATGTCGTCCGGGAATTGCTGCTCCTGCGCGACCCGGTCGGCACCTCGCTCGATCCGAAGTATCGTTTCGTCTTCGCGTAAGGGAAGAGCAGCGACAACGGTGCCAGCGGCCTCCTCAACCTGACAATGGGCTAGAAGAACCAGCTGAGCGACGCAAACCCGGTGGTGCCCGCGAGGCCGAACTCGGACGGCAGCGGACGCTCCAAGGTGATGGCGCTGTCGCCCAGGCCGATATATATCCCCCCGCTGATCGACACCTCGTTGCCAGCCGAATAGGCCAAGCTGGGCGCGAGCAGCGCACTCCGGTCGTTGAGGTTCCAGAGCCACAGCCCGCCCACACTCCAGAGCGGGTGGAACTGATAGGAGGCCTGCAGCACGGCTTCGTCCCGGCCGAGCACCTGGAGCTCGCCTCGCTGGAACTCGGGTGATTGCAGGATGTCGAGATACGCGCTCGGCCCGGCGGCGGCGAGACCATCACGCTGGTATTCCAGCACGACGAACAGATCCCGCCCGCCGACCTGGAGGATCCGGTCGAGCCCGAGGCTCCCGCGGCCGATGACCCTGCCCCGGATCTCGCGGATCACCGCCTCCACGCGAACCGCCCAGACACCGACGGCGCCGGCCGCGCCGAGGGCGCCGGCGCGGTCTCCGTAGAGCGTCCCACCCCAGCCGGATAGCTCCCAGTTCTTCCAGGTGGTCAGGCCGCGAAGGAGCGCGGTCAGCTCTTCGCCCATCGCCGTCGCTGTGGGCCGCACGACGAGATCCAGCGAGCTGAGCGGTCCCGGGTAGAGGCGCAGGCGGCCGGCGTCGACGCCACCCCGGAACTGCCGGAACGGGTCGGACGGGCTGAACGGGAGAAACGGGTCGGCCGGTGTGAGAAAGAGCGTCGTGCCCCACGAGACCGCCTGCCGCCCGACGGTGAGGTCCATCGACCGGGAAGGACTCCACCCGACGTTGAACCGGTCGAAGCGGTGACGCCAGCGGACGTGTGCCCTTTCTTCGACCGTCGATTCCAGGCTGAACCATTCGCCGCCACTCGGGACTGCGCCGATACCGAACCCGGTGTTCGCCCCGCGTTGTTGAAGGGTCAAGGTGTGCTCGTAGGCAACCTCGAACGCGAGGGACCCGAGGACCGGTCGTGTGGTCAGGCGAAACCGGCTGAAGCTGGATGCGTTGCTGTCGGTGAGGTCGGTCGCCGCACTGAAGAGCGGCGCGGTTTGTAGGTAGCCGCTCAGCCACGATGACTGTGCGTGCACCGGCACGCTGCCGAGTGCCATGAGGCAGGCGCCGACAACAACCAGCCGGAGCGCTCGGGTCATCCCACTCTGATCACGTCGGAATCGATGCGGCCGTCAACCATCCGAATCAGCCGGCGCGACCGCTCCATGACGCGCTCGTCGTGCGTGGCGAAGACAAAGGTCACCCCGAGATCGCGATTCAGTTCATCCATGAGGTCCAGTAACGCATCGCTCGACGCCGAGTCGAGATTAGCTGTGGGTTCATCAGCCAGGACCAGCGCTGGCTTACTCGCGACGGCCCGAACTACTGCCACCCGTTGCTGCTGGCCGCCGGATAGTTTGCCCGGACGGCGGTCCTCAAGCCCTTCCATTCCGGTCCGTGCGAACAACTCGTCCACCCGCCTGGTACGTTCCTCGGCCGAGACCCCCTGAAGTAGCATTGGGAATTCAGCGTTCTCGCGCGCCGTGAGCACCGGTAGCAGGTTGTACGCCTGAAAAACGAACCCGATCTGGTTGAGCCGAAGGCGCGCGAGAACGTGGTTGGGCAATTTGCTCAGTTCATGATCGGCCACTCGGACCTGCCCCCGCGTGGGCCGCGTGAGTCCCCCAATCAGGTTGAGCAGGGTCGTCTTACCGGACCCGGACGGCCCGGCGAGTGCCGTGAATTCACCGGGCTGGATCGTCAGGGTGACGTCGCGGACCGCCTGCACTTCTTCCGACGCTTGCTGGTAAATCTTCCACAGGTTCTCAGTGCGAACATCCCGCCGCATATCGTCTGGCGTCATTGCTTCCTACTGGTCAAATTTCATCGACTCAGCAATGTCGATTCGAGTCGCCCGGAGCGCCGGGTAGATGGACGCCAAGATCCCTATGAGCATGATCCAGCCTATCGTCTGGAGGGTTCGCGCCACTGAAAACATCGGGATGATTATCGGGTCTATCACGACGGACCCCATCTCCATATTGTTGGCTAGCGAGTCACCCGCGATCACCGCCATGTCGAACCCATCGCCGAGGAAATACCAGGTTAGCCAGGTCCCGAGACCAACACCGACCAGAGTGCTGACAGTCGTCAAGAGGAGTCCCTCGAGGAGAACGACAGCGCCAGTCTGTCGCGGTGTCAGACCGAGCGCTTGCAACACACCGAACTCCCGATGCCGATGCAGCACGGACATCAACACGGTGTTCACGATCCCGAAGCCGATGATGACGAAGAGGATCGCGAATATGACATAGCTCCCAAATTGATCGACCGCCACGAGCGACGCCAACGCGGGCATCGCCTCACGCCAGCCCAGCACCGTTACCCGGCCGGCGTCGACCGGGTCGGCTAGCGCTTGCCTGAGGCGACGGACCAGACTCGACACCTCCGTGCTGTCCTCGACCATCACCGCGATCTTCGACACATCGTCCCCGGACCCGAGCCATTCCCCGGCGATGGCGAGCGGAATATGAACCACGGTATTGTCGACCGGCGGCGCCCCATTGCGGAACACGCCCACCACTCGGACAAGCTGCCCGACGATCTCCTTGTTGGTGTCCTGGGCCGTCAGAACGAGGCGTGACCCGAGCCGGAGGTCGAGGGTCTCCACGAGGCCGACTCCGACGAACGCCGCAAGGCGGTCGTCCGACTGGAGATACCGGCCCTCGATGACCTGATCGTCGAGGTTCGTAAAGTCCACTTCCGCCTGCGGGTCGACCGCCAGAATGTGCGCCGGACGGGCGCCGGCGGCTGAGCTGGCCATCCCGCTGATGGTGAGCTGTGCCGAGACCCCGGTGACCCGATCGGCCAGGTCCGGCGTGGCCAGCGCTGCCTCGGCGACAGCGCGCACATCAGCGGCCAGACGGTCCTCGAGCTTGCGGCTCATGCGGAACGCAGGGTGCTCAATGGTCGCGTGTCCGCTTCCGGTGCGCACCCCGTCGTCGATCCACTGTTCGTGGGTGCCATCCCCGATTGCGTTCGAGAAGACCAGCATGCCCGCCCCGAGGATAATCGCCGTAGCGGTCAGTAGGGTCCGACGCACCTGCCGCCGAAGGTTTCTCAGGGCCAAGACCGCAATCACCCTGATTTGAAAGGCTTTCCGTCGTGCGATCATCATCCTACAGCCCTGACAAGGTATCGGCCGGCGGGACCCGAGAGGCACGAAACGCCGGATACAACGCTGACCCCAGCGACGTGAGCATCAGCGCCACGGCCACCATGGTCGTAAATCCCATGTCGTACTCGACCTGCATCGTGAGCGATACCACCGACCCCATCATCTCAATGTCGCCGACGAGTCCGGTTAAGTCAGGGGGCGCATTGTGCCACCAGACCATCACCGGCCACGTGATCGCCACCCCGAGGGCCAGGCTGAACAGCCCCATCGCCGCCGCTTCGTAGAGCACACTTTTCACCACTCCTCCCGGGGTCGCTCCGATGGCGAGCATGACCGCAAACTCCCGGCGCCGCTCATAGGTGGCCATCAGCATCGTGTTGGCGACACCGAAGATGGCGAGCCCAAACACGATGACAATGATCACGTAATAAAACACATCAACTAGAGCCGTGTACTCAACTATCGCCGGGTTCAACTCGCTCCAGGGAACCACCTCGGTCCCGAGCGCCTCCCCCTCCAGAGTGGCGGCGATCGCGGCCGCTACCTCCTCGGCGAGCCAGGGGTCCTGGGTCGAGACTGCGATCTCGTGGATTCGGCTTTCATCGAGCACTACCAGCGCCTGGAGGTCCTCGAGTGGCAACACGGCAAACGCGGAGTCGATCTCAACCAGACCAGTCCGGTAGGTCCCCACCAGCGTGAACAAGTCGTTTCCCATCGAACCGTCCGCCCCCGAAGCGACCAGGACCAACTCGTCACCGATATCGCTCTCGAGCTGACGCGCCATTTCTGTTCCAACGACCAGCTCGTTCCGCCCGGGTTGGGGCAACCGTCCTGCCGTCAAGTCGTCGAGGAAGCGACTCAGGGCCACCTCGCGCTCCGGGTCGACGCCCATCAGCATTCCGGCCACGGTTGAGTCTCCCGAACTGAGCAGTCCGCCCGCATATACGCGGGGTGCAACCGCGATGATCCGGTCATCGTCGCTGACCTGTGCGAGCACCTGGTCGACGTCAATACCGTCGCGCCCCCCGATGGTGTCGTAGAGACTACGCTCGGGCCGGAACTCCGCGTCATGGATCTCGATCTGCCCACCGACGAGCCCGGTGGCGTTGTCGACCATTTCATTCATGAGGCCCTGGGTCCAACCCACCATCACCACGCTCGTGAAGAAGCCAATGGCCAGCCCCAGCGCGGTAAGGATCGTGCGCTTGGGGTTCCGACCCAGATTGCGCATGCCGATGCGGGACCAGGGTGATTGCAACATCGCGCTTTTTTCTCTACGAGGTCGTAGGCGAGACGAGTCTCAGACGCCCCACGCGGCTAGCGTGGGTTCTGGAGCGCGCGCAACGAGAAAAAGGATTCGTCGATATCCACGTCAAACTCGAGGTCCTCGTACCGCATGGAGGTGTACTCACCCGGCTTGTCGGCCGGGCGCATCATCATGAGTCTGGGAATCACACGCCCACCCATGTTGGCGAAGTCGCTGAACTCCATCGACCGCGCCAGTTCACCATCCTCGTCGTAGTAGCTCACCGCGAGGGGCATGTAGTCGGTTTGACGCACCCGATACTCGATCCGACCCCAGACAACCGCCGCCTCGGGCTTGGGGACCAGTGTGAATTCCCACACCACGATCCCGTCTCGGTCGCCGTCAAACGAGAGCTCGATGTCGTAGTCATTAATTAACCGGCTTTCCTGCACGAGGTCATCGTTGGTAAAATGCGATCCCATCCAGGACCCACCCATCATCGACGCCGGCATCTTGATGGTCCGGTCGACCTTGGGGAGATAGTTGTAGATGTCTTGGTCCGCTTTCAGCGTGGCCGTGCCGGCTTCTCTGGCCGGTGCTAGGATACGCACCAACGAGTAGTCGTCCCCGAGGGACCACACCTCCATGGTGATCTCACGGTCCCAGTTCTCGGTGACGACCTGCATCGTCGTCGTTCCCCGACTCGAATCGCCCCGGTACAGTTGCTCGACTTGGTCGATAATCTCGAGCGGATCGATCTGGGCTGACGCCGTCCCGAAGGTCGCCAGGCACCCGAGGGTGAGGAGCCCGGTGAGTCGATGTGCTCTACCAATGCGTGCCATGGCGTGTCCTCCCCGGTACGCGCTCAACCATGTGCCGGCGGCGCTCGTCCAACCTGTCGAACTACGTTATCACCTGTGCTCGGTCGAAGAGCGTTAGCGATCCGGCTGGCGCACCCAGTACCCATTTTAGAGTGTCATTTGTACGCAGCGACGACCGTTTGATTCGATTCCCACGGTCAAACAAACATCGCAGCTTGTCCAGAGCTGAGGTTACGTTGTCAAGGTCAAGGGGTGGCCAGGGGGTGGAGGCCCGAGAACCGAGATCTGGCTGAACGGATCGGACATCAGGCCGATGATAGACTTCCGACGATCACGCTTTCAAGTGGCTGGCTGCTACCCGGGCGCTGGCGGAGGGGGATCTATGAGAAGCGGGCAGTCCCGTCGCTGGACACGGTGCGTTACTGTCGCGCTCGGTATGGTGGCCGGATTGAGCGTGGTCGGCTGCGGAGCGTCACCCGACGAGGCCGCCGTTGGCGGCGTGGACAATGACCAGCCGCGCGGCCTCCTGCTGAACACACCGGCCGCCCGCCCCGGCTACGTCTACTTCGCGCCGCTCCTGTCTGACATGACCTACCTCGTCGAGACCGTCAGCGGCGCGGTCGTGCGTACGTGGAAAAGCGAGCTGGTACCGTCGGCGTTCGTCTATCTGCTCGACAACGGACACCTGCTCCGCGGCGGCCGCCAGCTGGAGGTCCCCGTGTTCACCGGCGGCGGGCAGGGAGGTCGGATTCAGGAATTCACATGGGAGGGCGATCTGGTCTGGGACTACCGGTTCGCCAGCGAAGAACACCTGCTGCACCACGACGTCGCGGTGATGCCCAACGGCAACATCCTGGCTATTGCCTGGGAGGCCAAGTCCCGAGACCAGACACAGCAGATGGGTCTCCGGCCCGAGATGACCCCGGAGGACGGCGTGTGGCCGGACATGATCCTGGAGTTCGAGCCCCAGCCGCTCGACGGCGCCCGCGTCGTGTGGGAGTGGCACTCGTGGGACCACATGGTCCAGAACCGCGATACCCACCTAGGCAACTACGGCGACCCGTCAGCGCATCCCGAGTTGATCGACATCAACGGGGGACGCCAAACCCCGGAGGACATGACTGAGGAGGAGCTGGCCCGCTATCGAGAGGTCGGCTATGTGCCGGCCGACAGCGAGCACGACCCGTCGGCTGACCTGATGCACACGAATGCGATCGTGTACAACGCCACGCTCGATCAGATCGCGGTGAGTATCCTTGCATACAACGAGATCTGGATCATCGACCACGGCACGACGACCGAGGAGGCGTCGGGACACACCGGCGGGCGCTGGGGGCATGGCGGAGATCTGCTCTATCGCTGGGGGAACCCGCGCGCTTACGGGCGGGGAGAGGAGACGGACCAACGCACGTTCGGGCAACATGACGTGCGGTGGATTCCCGACGGTCTGCCTGGCGCGGGGAATCTCCTCGTGTTCAGCAACAACGTCCCCGGACCCGAAGCCCCCCACTCGGAGGTGTTCGAGCTCACGTTGCCGACCGACGATGCCGGACGCTATGTGCTGACTGGCTCCGACCCGTACGGACCGCTGACGCCGACGTGGAGCTACGCGGCGCCCGACCCGACCTCGCTTCACAGCCCGTTCATCTCCGGCGCCCACCGGCTGCCGGACGGGCATACACTGATCACGTCAGGCGGGCCGGGACGCTTCCTCGAGGTGACAGCCGAAGGGGAGATCGTCTGGGAGTACCGGTCGCCGCAATCTGGCGACGTTGAAGTACCCGACCAGGGGTTTCTCATCCGGCAGTTCCCCTACGCCGCGTTCCGGGCGACGAAGATTCTCCCGGACCATCCCGCGCTACAGGGCCGCGAGCTGGTGCCCCTCGACCCGCAACCACCCGTCGTGCCGCCGCCGCCGGCCCCCGAACCTTAGTGGTCCGTGGCATACGTACGGCAACGCACCGAGGGCGTCGAGGCGCCCGCTCGAGTACCGCGGCGCTGTTGCGTGAGTTGGCCGGCGGCTTTCGGTGAGGTCGCTCGCCTGGCCGTGACATGTTCGTGATTCGCAACTAAACTGGACAGACTGGTCGGCACGTCTAGCGGGAACCAAACGGGGTAGGACCCCGTGTGATTTGCAAGCACAGGCACTGACCCTTCCGGTACAGCGGCACGGCCACACGGCTGTGGGCTGGTGGACACCCGACGGGCGAGGTGCGCCCGAATTCGGTGAGGACGCGCTCACGAGAGCGGTCCAGCACGTGGCCGCGCCGGTGCGGCTGGTCGAGATAGACGGACAGCTGGGTGTCGCGCACGGAGGCACCGCCACGCTGGGGGCCAGTGGTGTGGCCGCGCGGGGCGCGCAGCGGCTCGTGGGTTACGCGCCGGTGCTCCGACCCGAGCAACTCGGCGATCCCGGGTTTCTCGCGAGCCATGGGTTGACCTATCCGTATGTGGCCGGGGCGATGGCCAACGGCGTCGGATCCGAGGAGCTCGTGGAGGCCATGGCCCGGGCGGGGATGGTCGGCTTCTTCGGTGCCGCCGGCTTGTCGCAAGGACGCATCGAGCTGGCCATCGAGCGCATCCAGCGCAACGTGGGCGACCGGCCCTATGGTTTCAATCTGATCCACACCCCGACCGAGCCACGGAGCGAAGCCGAGGTCGTCGAGCTCTACCTTCGCCGGAACGTCCGGCTGGTCAGCGCGTCCGCGTACATCGAGCTCACGCTCCCCCTGATCCGCTACCGGGTGGCCGGTATCTTCCGCGACACAGATGGCACCGTCATCACACCGAACAAGGTGATCGCCAAGGTGTCGAGGGTCGAGGTGGCCCGCAAGTTCTTCAGCCCGCCCCCGGCCCAGATGCTGAGGACCCTGGTGGACGGCGGGTTCATCACGCAGCGCCAGGCGGCGCTGGCGGCCGAGATCCCTGTGGCAGAGGACCTGACCGCCGAGGCGGATTCCGGGGGGCATACGGACAACCAGTCGGCGATTTCGCTGGTGCCAACGATGCTGGCCGTGGCCGACGAAATGCAGACCCGCCATGGCTATCGGACCCCGTTGCGGCTCGGTGCCGCCGGCGGGATCTCCACCCCGGAGTCGACAGCGGCCGCCTTCGCCATGGGGGCGGCCTATGTTCTGACCGGGACCATCAATCAAGCCTGCGTGGAGGCGGGCACCTCCCAGGCGGTGCGCGAGATGCTCGCCCGCTCGAGCCAGGCCGACGTGACCATGGCCCCGGCCGCGGATATGTTCGAGATGGGCGTGCAGGTCCAGGTCCTCAAGTGGGGTACGATGTTTGCGGTTCGCGCCCGCAACCTGTACCGTTTGTACCGTGCGCACGTGTCGCTGGACGAGATTCCGGCTGCGTCACGGTTGATTCTGGAGCGAGATTACTTCCGCTCGACGTTGGCCGAGGCCTGGGCGAAGACACGGGACTACTTTGCCGCCCGCGACCCGGAGCAGGTGACCCGCGCAGAGACCGATCCGAAGCACCAGATGGCGCTGGTCTTCCGATCGTATCTCGGACAGGCGTCCCGCTGGGCGAACTCCGGCGAGGCATCGCGCAAGGGCGACTACCAGATCTGGTGCGGCCCGGCGATGGGGGCGTTCAACGAGTGGGCCCGAGGTTCGTGCCTCGAGTCTCCGGAGCGCCGTGACGTGGTGACGCTGGGCATGAACCTGCTCGTGGGCGCGGCAGCGCTTGCGCGGGTGGGCTGGCTGCGGGCGCAGGGTGTGCCGTTGCCGCGAGCGGCACGGCGGTTCGAGCCACGCGACCGGGCGGAACTTGCCGCCCTTCTTGCCTGCGAATGAGGAAGGCGGCAGTTGGCATCATCGGGACACAACGGACCGCCCAGGCAGACCCCCATCGCCATCATCGGCATGGGCTGCCTGTTTCCCCGGGCGAGCGGACTGAAGGCGTACTGGCGGCTGATCCGCACGTCGGAGGACGGCGTCACCGACGTTCCGGATACGCACTGGTCGCTTGACGACTACTTCGACCCCGACCCCGGCCGCGCGGATCTGACCTACTGCCGCCGCGGCGCGTTTCTCTCGCCGACCGACTTCGATCCGACCGAGTTCGGCATCCCTCCCACCACGCTGGAGGCCACCGACACGGCGCAGCTCCTGGGGCTGGTCGTGGCCAAGGCCGCCCTGGAAGACGCGGGGTACGGCGCCGAGCGCGACTTCAACCGAGCGCGGACCAGTGTTCTGCTCGGTGTGACGGGGACGCAGGAGCTGGTCATCCCGCTGGGTGCGCGGCTGGGGCATCCGATGTGGCGCAGGGCGATGCGCGAGGCCGGCGTCTCCGAGACCGTCGCCCGGACCGTGATCGGCACGATGGCCGACGCCTACGTGCCCTGGCAAGAGAACTCCTTCCCCGGTCTGCTCGGCAACGTGGTGGCCGGGCGCATCGCCAATCGGCTCAATCTCAGGGGCACGAATTGCGTGGTGGATGCGGCGTGCGCGAGCTCGCTCAGTGCCGTCCACCTGGCCTTGCTCGAGCTGATGAGCGGCCGGACGGACATGGTCGTCTCCGGCGGCGTCGATACACTCAACGACATCTTCATGTTCATGTGCTTCAGCAAGACGCAGGCGCTCTCGCCGACGGGCGACGCCAAGCCATTCGCCAAGGACGCCGACGGCACCGTGATCGGCGAGGGTGTGGGCATGGTCGTGCTGAAACGTCTGGAGGATGCCGAACGCGACGGCGACCGCATCTATGCGGTGATTCGCGGTATCGGCACCTCGAGCGACGGGCGATCGCAGAGCATCTACGCCCCCCGCGCGGCCGGGCAGACCGAGGCCCTCCGCGACGCCTACGAGGTGAGCGGCATCGACCCGGCCACCGTGCAGCTGGTGGAGGCCCACGGGACCGGCACGACGGTCGGCGACGCCGTCGAGTTCGACGCGCTCAAGACCGTCTATTCTGCGGCGCAGTCAGACCGGACCTGGTGCGCGCTCGGATCGGTCAAGTCGCAGATCGGGCACACCAAGGCCGCCGCCGGTGCCGCCGGACTGATCAAGGCGGCGCTCGCCCTGCACCACAAGGTGCTGCCGGCGACGATCAAGGTCGGCGAGCCCAATCCCACCCTCGACATCGACGCCAGCCCCTTCTATCTCAACACAGAGACCCGGCCGTGGCTCTGCGCGAACAGCCAGCCCCGTCGATCGAGCGTCAGCGCGTTCGGCTTCGGCGGGAGTAATTTCCACGCCGTGCTCGAGGAGCACACCGGCGCGCCCACGGACGCGGCCTGGGACGGCTCAACGCAACTCATCGCGTTGTCCGCCGACACCATCGAGCAGCTGAGGGACCGGCTCGGCCAGTGGCACGCATTCATCGATGAGGCACCCACGCCCGATGCATTGGCGTTCCGTGCCCTGGCATCCCGGCGAACGTTCTCGCCCCGTCACGCGCTCCGCCTTGTGCTTGTCATTGAATCCGGTGCCGACCCGGCCACGCGCTTCGGGGACGCAACCGCGGCGATGGCGGCAAAGGGGCACGAGCAGTCGTGGAGTCTGCCGAACGTGTTCTTCGGCGGCCCGCAGCGGCCCGGCCGGCTCGCGTTCCTGTTCCCGGGCCAGGCCAGCCAGTACGTGGGCATGGGCCGGGAACTGACGTGCATCTTCCCGGAGGCGCGCGAGGCCATCTCCCAGGCGGACGAGGACGCGATAGCCAGTTCCGCGGCGCGTCCGAGCGACCGCATCTTTCCGCATCCGGTCTTTGACGAGCGAGCCCGGGCCGAGCAACAGGCAGCGCTTACCCGGACCGATGTCGCCCAGCCGGCGCTCGGGGCGGTGAGTCTGGCGATGTTGCGGGTCTTACAGCGATTCGGTGTCTGCCCTGACTGCACGGCCGGCCACAGCTACGGTGAGCTCGTTGCCCTCCGTGCCGCCGATCGAATCGATGACGACGGCTTGCGGCGACTCTCCAGGCTACGCGGCCGACTGATGGCCGAGGGCACGGGCGACCCCGGCACGATGGTCGCGGTGCAGGCGCCGCTGAGGGAGCTGGACCGCATGCTCGCCGACGAAGGCATCGATGTAGAGCTGGCCAATCGCAACAGCCCGTCGCAGGGGGCGCTGTCGGGCACGCGGGACGCCATCGACCGTGCGGTGCGGGCGTGCACGTCGCGCGGTTGGCGGACCACGCCGTTACAGGTCGCCGCGGGGTTCCACAGCACGCTGATGGTCGACGCCGGAGCACGCTTCCGGCAAGCGCTCGACGACGTTGCGTTTTCCGGCGGGTCGCGACCCGTCTACGCCAACTGCACGGCGGAACCCTACGCCGATGACACCGACACGGTGCGCGACACGCTAGCCCGTCAGCTGGTCAGCCCGGTCGACTTCGTCACCGAGCTCGAGAATCTCCATGCCGCCGGCGTGCGTACGTTCGTCGAGGTCGGCCCCCGCAGCATCCTGACCGGCCTGGTGCGTGCGACGCTCGGCGACCGGCCGCACGCGGCCATGGCTCTGGACGCCGCAGGCGGACGGGGCTCCGGCATGAGGGACCTGGCCCGCGTGCTGGCACGATTGGGCGCACTGGGTCATCCCGTTGACCTGTCGGCCTGGGAGCCGCACTGCCCCGAGCCCCGCCGACCGAAGATGGTGGTGCCGCTGCTGGGAACGAACTATCGATCACCACGGCACATCGCCCTTGAGGCAGCACCCGCACCGACCGTGTCGAAGACTGATGGACACCCCGAGGTGAGCAGGCACGCTACGCACAACGGCCATGCATCTCGAGTCACGGGGCCCGCGAGCGCCCCACAGCCCGCACCGCCCCCGTCCGTACACGCGGCACCGGTCGCACCGGATCCCGTGCCCCCGCACGCCGCGCCGACCGACTTGGCCGGCGCCCTGCAGGTCGTGCAGGAAGGCCTGCGGGCGATGCAGGCCCTCCAGCAACAGACTGCCGAGGCGCATCAGCGGTTTCTCGAAGGGCAGGAGTTGGCGCACAAGACCGTTCAGATGGTCATGGAGACCCAGCAACGGCTCGTCGCGGGCAGCCTGGGCATGCCGGTCGCCGCCCATCCGGTGATGCCGACCTCGGTGACCGCGCCAACCGCCGCGCCACACCTGGAGACCGCCGCGCCGGCGATGCCCCCGGTCCCAGTTGCGCGACCGGCCGCACCCGTGGGGCCCCCCGCGCCTGCGGCGACCCCGCTGCCGCCGGCTCCGCAGGACGAAGTCCCGGTTGATCCGGTTGACCTGCGTGACCCGCGTGACCGTGACATGGTCGAGCCGCCCGCGCCGGCAGCAGTCCGTGCCGTCGGCAGTGACGCGGCAGCCAGCGGCGGCGCGACCGTAGCCGAAGACACCCTGCTGGACGTGGTGGCGGAGCTGACCGGCTACCCGATCGAAATGCTGAACCTCGACATGGACCTCGAGGCCGATCTCGGGATCGACTCCATCAAGCGTCTCGAGATTCTGGCCGGGGTGCAGACGCGGCTTCCCGAGATGCCGGCGGTCGACTCCACGTATGTCGGCAGCCTGCGAACGTTGCGCAACATCATCGACTACATGAGGACGACCGACGGCCCGGCTGGTGCGCCTCAGCCCACTTCGCCGGCGTCCATTGAGGCACCGACGTGCGCCCCGATCGCACCGTGCAGTGCCGAGCACCGCCTGACGAGTCGGGACCAACCAGATGCGCCGTTCACGCCGCTCGACCGCCGCGTGTTGCGAGCCGTCGAGTTGGGGGCCGTCTCCCCTGGGGGTCGGGTCGAGCTCTCCGACGGACGCGAGGTGTGGATCGTCGACGACGGTACCAGGCTGCCGCAGGCGTTGTGCAATCAGTTCGCCACTCAGGGCCGGACTGCACGCGTGGTACCCGCCGACATCGCGACCAAAAGCAACGGCATCGCGGGCCTCGCGCGCATCGGTGGTCTCGTCGTGCTCGCGCGTCCCGACCCGACGGCCGACCCGATCTGGAGTGAAGCATCCGAGCAGCGGCTCAAGCACGCGTTCACACTGACCAAGCGGGTCGGCCCGATGTTGCGAAAAGCGGCGGCCGGAGGGGGGGCACTGTTCGCCACCGTTTCCCGCATGGACGGCGCGTTCGGATTGACCGGTGGTGCGTTCGATGCCGTGCAGGGCGGTCTGGCCGGGCTGACGAAAACCGTCGCACGGGAGTGGCCGGCGTTGCGATGCACGGCTCTGGACGTGTCCGCATCCTGGAGCGACAGCGACCAGGTTGCCGCAGCGATCATGCGTGAGTTGACCGCCGCCGGCCCCATCGAGGTCGGGCTGGACGGGCGCGTTCGTCGCGGTCTTGAGACGGTGTCGGCCGCGATCACGAACGGACGTTCACGACTCGGCCCCGGCGATGTGGTGGTCCTCACCGGCGGGGCACGTGGCGTGACGGCCGAGGTCGCCTGCGCGCTCGCGGCCGAGAGCCAATCGACTCTCGTGCTGCTGGGGCGATCGCCTGCGCCGGAGCGGGAACCGACCTGGCTGGCCGGCGTGACCGGTGAGGCTGACATGAAGCGCGCGCTGCTCGAGCATGGGTTTGAGGGACGCAGCACGCCGACGCCGACCGACCTGGAAGCCGCGTATCGACGGCACGTGGCCAATCGCGAAGTCACCAACACGGTGGCCCGTATCGATCGCGCCGGGGCCCACGCGGTGTATCGCTCCGTGGACGTGCGCGATGGGGCGGCCGTCGCCACGGCGTTCGCCGAGATTCACGACAGCTTCGGCCCGGTCACCGGTCTGATTCACGCCGCGGGTGTGCTCGAGGATCGCTGGATTGACGACAAGACTGTGGACCAGTTCGAGCGCGTCTTCGATACGAAGGTGGCGGGCTTGCGACACCTGCTCGAAGCGGTCGAGCCCGACGAGCTTGGGTTCCTTGCCCTGTTCTCCTCGGTGACCGGACGTGTCGGCCGGCAGGGTCAGGTCGACTACGCCATGGCCAACGAGGTGCTCAACAAGGTGGCTCAGCGTCAGGCCGCGTTGCGTCCGTCTTGCCGCGTGGTGTCGATCGACTGGGGACCGTGGGACGGCGGCATGGTGACCCCCGCGCTCAAGCGCGACTTCACCCGTGCGGGGATCGGTATGATTCCGCTCGACGCGGGTGCCCGCTGCCTGATCGACGAGCTGGCGTGCGCCGATACCGGCGCGGCCGAGATCGTGATCGGTGATGCCCTGTCGGAGTCGCCGGCGGGCGGTATCGATCGGCCCACGCCCGCGGCGTCCCCCACGCAGCCGGATCTGTTCCCGGCGTTCGCACGTCGGGTGGACCTCGACCGGCACCCGTTCCTGCTCTCGCACGTGATCGGCGGGTATCCCGTTCTTCCAATAGCCATCATGCAGGAGTGGCTCGGTCACGCGGCGTTGCACCTCAACCCGGGGTTGGTCCTGGTCGGGTTCGACGAGGTCCGCGTGCTCAAGGGCGTGATTCTGAACAACGGCCCGCGCGACCTGCGAGCGGTCGCGTCCAAGATTCGGCGCACCGGCGATGTCTTCGAGATCGATGTCGAACTGCGAAGTGGGCCGGACGACGACCCGACCGCTCACGCTCGGGCCCGCGCCATCCTGGCGACCACGCTGCCGACGCCACCGGGCTACTCGCGTCCCGCCCACCTCGACGAGCACGACTACCGACGCGGGATCGACGCGGCGTACCGCGACGTGCTCTTCCACGGTCCGCACTTTCACGGAATCGAGCGCATCGATGGGTACTCGTCGCAGGGGATCATTGCCCGCGTGCGGTTGGCCCCGGCTCCGGCGGACTGGATGGACGACCCGCTCCGTAGCGCGTGGCTGGGCGATCCGCTCGTCATCGATGCCGGACTCCAGATGGGTATCCTCTGGTGTTACGAGGAGCTGGGTTCCGTGTCGCTTCCGACCCATGGGGCTCGCTATCGGCAGTACACCGCGACCTTCCCCAGCGACGGCATCGTCGCGACCCTGGAGGTTCGGGAACGGAGCACCCACCGCGTAACCGCGGATATCACGTTCCTCGACACGGGCGGCACCGTGGTCGCGCAGATGGAGGGGTACGCATGGACCGTGGACCCGTCCTTGGGCGAGGCGTTCGGCCGCGAGCAGCTCCACGCCGCCGGGCCGTGAACGGGGACACGACCCCATCGCCGATCGCCGTGGTCGGGCTCGGCGGGCTGTTTCCGCAAGCACCCGACCTCGACACCTTCCAGCACAACATCCAGGCCCGGATCGACGCCTCGCGGGCAGTCCCGCCCGGGCGGTGGGTTCTCGACCCGCAGGACGCGTACGATCCGGTCCTCGCGTTGGACAGGGTCTACTCGACGCACGCCTGCGTCGTGGACGGTTTCACGTTCGACCCGGGCGGTCTGCAGCTGGACGCCGACACGCTGCGCGGATTGGACCCGCTCTACGAGATGGTCCTACACGTCGGCCGCCAGGCCTTCGATGACGCGGCGACCGGCACGTTGGATCGCCGGCGCGTCGGCGTGACGCTGGCGGCGATCGCCTTGCCGACCGACGGGTCGTCTACCATCACCCGCGAGGTGCTGGGCCGGGCGTTCGAAGCCACACTGCTCGGAGCCATCGGCACAGCGGGCACGTCCGGCACCGAGACACAGCGCGCCGTGGCGTTGTCGTCGCCGCTCAATGCGCACGTGACGGCGCGGCCCGCCAGCCTGCTGGCCCAGGCGTTGGGGCTGGGCGGCGGAAGCTGCACGCTCGATGCGGCGTGCGCGTCGAGTCTGTGTGCCGTGAAACTCGCCTGTGACGAGTTGCGGGCCGGCCGCACCGACGCCATGCTCGCCGGCGGCGTGTCTCGACCCGACAGCCTCTACACGCAGATGGGGTTCTGCCAGTTGCGGGCGCTGTCGCCGTCGGGTGTGTGCCGGCCGTTCGACGCCGACGCCGATGGACTCGTGGTCGGCGAGGGTGCGGGCATCGTGGTGCTCAAGCGTCTGGACGACGCGCGTCGTGACGGCGACACCATCTACGGCGTGATTCGCGGCATCGGCCTGTCCAACGACATTGCAGGGAGCCTGCTGGCGGCGGATTCCGAAGGCCAGCTGCGGGCCATGCGCGAGGCCTATCGCCAGGCCGGGTGGGTGCCCGAGGACGTCGATCTCATCGAGTGCCACGGAACCGGTACGCCGCTCGGCGACAGTGTCGAGCTCGAGAGCCTGCGCGCGTTGTGGCACCAGTCCCACTGGCGTCCGGGCCAGTGCGCACTCGGTTCGGTGAAGTCCAACATCGGACACCTGCTGACGGCCGCGGGAGCGGCCGGGCTGATCAAGACGCTGTTGGCGATGCGTGACAAGCAGTTGCCACCGTCGGCCAACTTCGACCGCGCATCGAGGGGGACCGAGCTGGACGTTGTCCAGAGCCCGTTCCGCGTACAGACCGACGTGTGGCCGTGGGAGCGCCGCGACGCACACACGCCGCGCCGCGCTGCGGTCAGTGCGTTCGGCTTCGGCGGAATCAACGCGCACCTCCTTGTAGAGGAGGTCGAGGAAGCGGAGTGGGACACCACCCCGTCACAGGCGGGGAACACGACATCCTCCCTGGGCGTCGTGCACGACACGCACGATG
Source organism: Acidobacteriota bacterium (assembly GCA_015659035.1). Classification (GTDB taxonomy): domain Bacteria; phylum Acidobacteriota; class Vicinamibacteria; order Vicinamibacterales; family UBA8438; genus NP936. The sequence goes on from DQNS01000134.1 coordinate 25,428, forward strand.
GGGCACCGCCGGTCGCCATCGTGGGCATGGACGCGCACTTCGGTCGCCTCGACTCGCTCCGGGCGTTCCAGGAAGCGGTGCTCAGGGGCGACTCGGCGATCGTGCCGCCGCCGGAGACGCGATGGCGAGGGTGCGAAGACCTTGCTCATGCCGCCTGGGGCGACCGGCGACCGCCCGGTGCGTACATCGCCGCGGCATCCGTCGCGGTTGGTGCGTTTCGTCTCCCGCCGAACGAGATTCCAGAGACCCTCCCGCAGCAGCTAATCATGCTCCAGTCGGTTGCTCGGGCGCTGACGGACGCCGGGCGGCCGCAGCCGGATGCGGCCGTACGGACGGGCGTGATCATCGGCATGGGCCTCGATCTCAACACCACCAACTTCCATCATCGCTGGGCCCTGCTCGGGCAGGCCCGGCAGTGGGCCCATTCGCTGGGGCTGCAACTCGACGACCAGCGGCTCGACGAGTGGATCGCCACACTTCGGGAGGAATCCGGCCCGGCATTGACACCCGGACGCGTCCTCGGCGCCCTGGGGAACGTCATTGCCAGCCGTATCGCCCGCGAGTTTGCGTTCGGCGGGCCAAGCTTCGCGATCTCGGCCGAGGAAGCGTCCGGGATTCGCGCCCTGGACGTCGGTGTGCGGGCGTTGCACCACCACGACATGGACACGGTCGTCGTGGGCGCAGTCGACCTGCCCGGTGACGTGCGGGCGATGCTGGCGACGCACGCGGTCCGGCCATTCTCACAGCGCGGCGAGGTGCGGCCGTTCGACGCGGCCGCGGATGGCACCCTCGTCGGCGAGGGAGCCGCCACGCTCGTGCTCAAGCGGCTCCCGGACGCCCTCGCCTCGGGAGACCGGATCTATGCCGTCATCCGCGGTCTCGGGTTCGCCGGGGGGACGGCGCTGGTCCCCGACGCCGAGACCTACGCACGTGCACTCGAACGAGCCTACGCGGACGCCAACCTTGCGCCGGGACGCGTGAGCTACCTGGAAACTCACGGCAGCGGTGACCCCCGCGAGGATCGTGTCGAGGCCGAGGCGCTGTCGGCGTTCTTTGGCCACGACGACAGCGCGCCCTGCGCGATCGGCTCGGCCAAACCGACCATCGGCCACACCGGTGCGGCGGCCGGGCTCGCGTCCGTGGTCAAGACTGCCATATGCCTGTACCAGGAAACGATCCCGCCGCTCGGCGGATTCGAGCGGCCGAGCGCACCGGACGCATGGCGCGGGAGCCCGTTTCACATGCCGATCCGTCCTCACGCGTGGCTGCGTGACCGTGCCGACGGACCCCGCTGTGCGGGCGTCTGCGTGATGACGTTCGACGGCGGATGCGCCCATGTCGTGCTGGAGGGGGTCGAGCGCCAGGCCGACGCCCATGCCGTCGAGCGCGCCCAGCCGTTGGGCAGTAGAGATCAGGCGCTCTTCGGCGTGTGCGGCCGCGACTCGGCCGAGCTCCTGGCGGGCCTGGCCGCGTTGCGGACGCTCGCCACCGGCACTCAGGGGGAGCATGGTCGGCAAGGTGAACATGGTGACCATGACGACATCGAGAATCTGGCTCGGCGCTCGCACACGCAGCGCACGTCTGCCTCGAGCAACGGCGCGCTCGCCGTGGCGATTGTCGCCACCGACCCTGACGATCTCCGCCGAGCCGTCGCGGTGGCCGAGCGCAGCGTTCGCGCCGATCCGTCAACCGCCATGGACGGCCGCGCCGGCGTGTTCTACTCGCCGCACCCGCTGGGGCCGCACGGCGAAGTCGCCTTCGTGTTTCCCGGCTCGGGCAATCACTACGTCGGGATGGGTGCCGGCATCGGCGTCCACTGGCCGCACGTGCTCCGTCGCCTGGATGACGAGACCGCGCACCTGAAGGGCCAACTGCTGCCACACCTGTTCACCCCGCACCGGCGCGATTGGAGCGGCGGGTGGCGAGACGCCTCGGACGACACCGCCGAGGATAGCGTTCTGGCCCTGATGCTCGGCGAGGTCGCGCACGGCGTGGCGATGAGCGATCTGCTCCGCGGGTTCGGCGTGGAGCCGTCGGCCGTCATCGGGTACAGCCTCGGGGAGTCGACGGCCCTGTTCGCGATGCGGGCATGGCGCACGCGCGACGAGATGTACGGGCGCATGCGGCAGTCACCGCTGTTCCAGTCGGAGCTTGTCGGTCGGTGCGAGGCCGCCCGCAGGGCCTGGGCCCTGGCCGCCGCCGACACCGTCGACTGGCGGAGCGTTGTGGTCAACCGCCGAGAAGACGCGGTGCGCGACGCGCTCGCCGGCGTCGACCGCGCCTACCTGCTGATCGTCAACGCGCCCGACGAGTGTGTCATCGGCGGTCAGCGCGGTGCGGTCGACGGGGTGATCACCTCGTTGGGCTGCGAGGCCGTCGATCTGGCCGGCGCGTCGACGCTGCATTGTCCGATCGCGCGCTCGGTGGAGGACGCGTATCGCGAGTTGCACCTGCTGGCCACGACCCCGCCCGATGGAGTGCGCTTCTACAGCACCGCGCAAGCGCGGAGCTACACCGTGGATCGCACCTCCGCGGCGGACGCCATCGTGGCCCAGGCCCTCTCCAGTTTCGACTTCGCGGCGACGATCGAGCGCGCATATGCCGACGGTGTGCGGATTTTCGTCGAGCCCGGCCCGCAGATGTCGTGCTCGCGCATGGTCGGCAAGATTCTCCAGGGGCGCCCGCACGTGGCACGTTCGGCGTGTGTGAAGGGCGAGGACGACGTGGCCACGGTGCTCCGCCTCGTTGCGACACTGTTCGCCGAGCGCGTGCTCGTCGATCTCGGGCCACTCTATGGCGCCCCGACGTGCGCGCTCGGCCATCAGGCGCCTGATGACGAGGGTGCGGCGACGACACCTGTCGTCGTCCCCACGGGGGGCCCGACCCCGCAGCCGCGACTGCCGCACCGGACCGCGCCGACGCGAACACGCGAGCACAGCGTTGCAGTCGATGCACCCATCCCCGTCCCCGTTCCCGTGTCGCACACTGCGTCCGCGGACGTCGGGGGACACGCGAGCGACAGCCTCGTGGGCGCGGTGGCGGCGGCGAGTGGGGCGCGAGCCCGGGCGCACGAAGCCTTCCTGCGTGTCTCGCAGTCGGCGGTGGCGGGCATCGGTGATGCGCTGGCGTTCCAGGCGCAACTGGTCGACGCCCTCGGGGTGGGGGACGCGCCGGCCGATCGTTTTCCGGTCGTGTCCCGACCGGCGTACGACCGCGATCTGTGCATGGAGTTCGCCGTCGGCTCGGCGGCGAAGGTGCTGGGCCCCGAGTTCGCGGCGCTGGACCGTTACCCGGTCCGCGTGCGGCTGCCCGACGAACCGCTGATGCTGGTTGACCGCATCCTCAGCGTGGCGGGCGTGAAGGGATCGATGACCGCCGGACGTGTGGTGACTGAACACGATGTGCGGCCCGGTGCGTGGTATCTCGACGGCCACCGCGCGCCGGTCTGTATCACGGTCGAGGCCGGGCAGGCGGACCTGTTCCTGTGCTCGTACCTCGGGATCGACCTGGCTCTCGAGGGCACGCGCACGTACCGTCTGCTCGACGCGACGGTGACGTTCCATCGCGGGCTGCCGCAACCGGGCGAGGTCGTCCGCTACGACGTCCACATCGACCGCTTCGTCCGGCAGGGCGCGACCTACCTGTTCTTCTTCCGGTTCGAGGGCACCGTCGGCGGCCGGCCCGTGGTGACCATGGAGAACGGGTGCGCCGGGTTCTTCACCGAGCAGGAAACCGCCGAGTCGGGCGGCATCGTGCTGGTCGCCGAAGAGCAGGCGTCCTCACCCGGCCGGCGAGGACACAGCTGGCAGACCCTTGTCCCGATGGCCGTCGACTCGTACGACGCGCGGCAACTGGCGGCGCTGCGCGGCGGCGACCTGGCGGGGTGTTTCGGCCCCCTGTTCGAGGGGCTCGGCCTGAATGACCCGGTGCGCATCCCCGGTGGGCGGATGCATCTGATCGATCGCGTCGTCGAGTTGGATCCGACGGGCGGGCGCTTCGGGCTCGGGTTGACCCGCGCAGAGGCGGATATCCACGGCGACGAGTGGTTCCTGACCTGCCACTTCGTCGACGACATGGTTATGCCCGGGACGCTCATGTTTGAGTGCTGCGTCCACACCCTGCGGGTGCTGCTCATGCGGATGGGCTGGGTGACGGAGCAGACCGGCGTCTGTTACGAGCCGGTGCCCGGTGTGCCCACCACGCTGCGTTGCCGCGGACCGGTGACCCCGGCAACGCGCGTGGTCACCTACGAGGTGCAGGTCAAGGAGGTCGGCTACAACCCTGAACCCTACGCGATCGCCGATGCGCTCGTGTACGCCGACGGTCAGCGGATCGTCCAGTTCACCGACCTGTCGCTCCAGATGACCGGCGCGACCCGCGAACAGATCGAGGCCACGTGGCGTTGCGCTCGCACCCTCCCGCCGTCCCCGACACCGATCGGCGCCGCGCCGGTTCCGGCGGACGTGCGTCCGGCGCTCTACGACAATGACCGCATCCTGGCCTTGGCTGTGGGCCGGCCGTCGGAGGCGTTCGGCGAGCCGTATTGCGTCTTCGACGCCGACCGGCGGATTGCCCGGCTGCCCGGGCCGCCGTACAAGTTCCTCGACCGCATCACCGACATTCACGCGGAAGCCTGGCACCTCGCGGCGGGCGGATGGATCGAGGCGCAGTACGACGTGCCGCCCGACGGATGGTATTTCCGAGCCAACCGCCAGCCGTCCATGCCGTTCGCGATCGTGCTGGAGATCGCGTTGCAGCCGTGCGGATGGCTTGCGGCGTACCTGGGGACGGCCCTGCGCAGCAAGGACGACCTGTCGTTTCGCAATCTCGGCGGCACGGCGACGCTGCATGAAGAAATACTCGGTGACGCCGGCACGTTGACGGTTCGCGTCCGGATCACGAAGGTCACCGAGGCGGGTGGCATGATCGTCCTGTCGTTCGACATGCAGATCTGGCGGGCCGGCCGCATCGTCTACGACGGCCAGACGCAGTTTGGCTTCTTCTCGGCCGCCGCGCTGGCCCAGCAGGTCGGCATTCGCGACGCGTCGGATCGGCTCTACGTGCCCGACGCCGACGAGGCGCGGCGCGGCCGGCGGGTCACGCTCGAGACGCTCGCACCGCTCACGCCGGACGACACGGGCGTCGCGCAACCCGACGGCGCGGCGGTCCTGCCCGCTCGGGCGTTGCGCATGATCGACGAGATCGAGCTGTTCGTGCCCGACGGCGGACCGAACGGGCTCGGGTTCATTCGGGGCGTCAAGCATGTGGATCCCCACGAGTGGTTCTTCGCCGCGCACTTCTACCAGGACCCGGTCTTCCCCGGCTCCTTGGGCTTCGAGTCGTTCTTGCAACTGCTCAAGGTGGTCGCCCTCGAGCGCTGGGGCGAGCGCCTGCGGCACACGCATCGCTTCGAGCCCATCCTGGTCGGCCGTGAGCACACGTGGGTCTATCGCGGCCAGATCATCCCCAGCAACCGGCGCGTGGACGTCGAGGTCGTGGTCACCGAGATCCAGGACGGCCCGACCCCGACCGTCGCGGGCAGCGGCTTTCTCAAGGTGGACGGCATCCCGATCTACGAAATGAAGGACTTCGGCGTGCGCCTGGTGGCCTGTCTGGGGCAAAGGTCCGCGCAAGAATAAGTAGTTATTCTTGCGTGGGCCTAACCCGGACGCCTCTGCACGATGCGATACTCCCGCGTTACCATCGAGTCCATCGGCTACGAGCTGGCTCCGAACGTCGTCACGTCGGCCGCCCTCGAAGATCGTCTTGCGCCGGTGTACGACGCCCTGAAGCTGCCGTCGGGCCAGATTGCGGCGCTGACCGGTGTGCGTGAGCGCCGCTTCTGGGATGCCGGTCAATGCATGGCCGACGGCGCGGCGCGGGCCGGACGCAAGGCGCTGGCGGCAGCCGGGGTCGGGCCAGACGAGATCGGCATGCTGGTCTACGGAGGGGTCTGTCGCGACAACCTCGAACCGGCGACAGCCTGCGCCACGGCCGACGCCCTGGGCATCGGCGGCCAGGCCGTCGTGCACGACACGTGCAACGCGTGCCTGGGCGTGATGAACGCCCTCTTCGAGGTGGCCAACGCCATCGAGCTCGGCCAGATCCGGGCAGGCATGGTCGTCTCGTGCGAGTCGGCGCGGCCGATCGTTGACCTGACCATCGAGCGCATGGTGCGCGACCCAAGCATGGAGATGTTCAAGAAGTCGATGGCCACGATGACCGGCGGGTCGGGTGCGATCGGCATCGTGCTGACCGACGCCGCGCGCACCCCCGGTGCGCACCGCCTGGTCGGCGGGGTCAGTCGCGCCGCGCCGCAGCACCACGGGTTGAGCCACTGGGGACCCGAGACGAGTATCTCGACCGGCGGCCCGGTGGTCATGGAAACCGACGCGGTCGGCACGCTCCAACACGGCGTGGTCCTGGGCACCGAGACGTTCCGCGCCTTCGTGGCCGAGCTCGGCTGGCCCGAGGGACCGGACCGCGTGATCTGCCACCAGGTCGGGGCCCCCCACCGCAAGGCCGTCCTGCACGCCATCGGCATCCCGCTCGAGCGGGACTTCTCGACCTTCGAGTACCTCGGTAACATCGGTACGGTCTCGGTGCCGATCACCGCGGCCATCGCCGACGAACGCGACTTTCTCGAACGCGGCCAGCGGGTGGGCTTCTTCGGCATCGGGAGCGGGCTGAATTGTCTGCTCCTGGGACTCGAGTGGTGACACGAGCGTGGACCTCTCCGCGTACCGCCATCTCTACCCCTTCGAGAGCCACTGGCTGGACATCCAGGGGCATCGCTATCACTACGTCGACGAGGGAGCGGGGGAGCCGGTCATCCTCGTGCACGGCAACCCGACCTGGTCGTTCTTCTTTCGCGGTCTGATCACCGAGCTGCGCGCGTCGTATCGGGTCATCGCCGTGGACCACATCGGGTGCGGGTGCTCCGACAAGCCCGGCGATGCCGACTACGCGTACCGCCTCGAACGCCGGGTGGCGGATCTCGATGCACTCGTCGAGCACCTGCACCTCGGCGACAACTTGACCTTCGGCGTGCACGACTGGGGCGGGATGATCGGTCTGGCCACCGCGCTGCGTCGGGCCGAGCGCGTGAAGCGCCTCGTGATCTTCAACACGGCCGCGTTCGGGCTCCCGGCCGGCACGGTGCTGCCCTTTCGGCTGTGGGTCGTCCGGAACCTGATCCCGCTTGCGACGCCGCTCGTCCGCGGGCTGAACGCCTTCTCGTATCTGGCCACGCGGATGGCCTGCGTGACGCGGATGCCCGCCGATGTGAGCAAGGCCTATCGCGCGCCGTACGACTCGTGGGCCAACCGTATCGCGACGCTACGCTTCGTGCAGGACATCCCGCTCGGGCCGGGGGACCGTAGCTACGATCTGGTGCGATGGGTCGAGGACCACCTGCACCTCCTGCGGAACGTGCCCATGCTGATCTGCTGGGGCGAGCGTGATTTCGTGTTCAACGCGGCCTTCCTGGCCGGCTGGCGAACACGGTTTCCGGAGGCGGTCGTGCACACGTTCCCCGATGCGGGGCATTATGTGCTCGAGGACGCGGGCGAGCAGATCTGCCCGCTCGTACACGCGTTTCTCGACGCGCATCCGACGGCCGTACCATGACCCTGACACGTCACGACACGCCTGTCGCGTCGCTCCCCGACACGCGGCCGGGCGAGAGCACCCTCAACATCGCCGAGCAGCTCACGGCGATGGCCGCGCGGTATCCGAGCAAACGCGCCGTGGTCTGGACCGCCGGCCGCGATGCTTCGGGGCGCGCCCGCTACGCGCACGTGACGTTTGCCGAGCTCGAGCAGGAGACCGATCGCTACGCCCACGGCCTCGAGCACGCTGGCATCACGCGCGGGACACGCACGATCTTCTTCGTCACGCCCGGCCTGGACTTCTTCGCTCTGGTCTTCGCCCTCTTCAAGGTCGGCGCGGTCCCGGTCATGATCGACCCCGGCATCGGCAGGCAGCAGATGCGGGTGTGTCTCGCGGAGGTTCAGGGCGAGGCCTTCATCGGCGTCCCGCGCGCACATGTGTTCCGCACGCTCTACCCGGGCTCGTTCCGCTCGGTCCGCGTGGCCGTCACCGTGGGCCGCAGGTGGTTCTGGGGTGGGCTGCGCCTTGCGGACATCCGTAGCGATCCGTGGCGGCCCTACAAGCCGGCACCCACCGAGGAGCATGATCCGGCCGCCATCCTGTTCACCAGCGGCAGCACCGGCCCGGCCAAGGGCGTGCTCTACGAACACGGCATGTTCGACGCCCAGGTGCGCTACCTGCACTCGCACTTCGGGTACTCGGCCGAGGAGGTCGACCTACCCACGTTCCCGCTGTTCGCCCTGTTCGATGCGGCGCTGGGCATGACGGCTGTCATCCCGGAGATGGACTTCAGCCGCCCCGGCGCGGTGGATCCGCGCAAGATCATCGAGCCGATCGGCGACCACGCCGTCACGCACATGTTCGGGTCGCCGGCGCTGCTCGACCGGGTAAGCCGGTACGGCGAGGCGAACGGCACCACCCTGCCCACGCTCAAACGCGTCGTCACGGCCGGGGCACCGGTCCCGCCCGTCGTTCTCGAGCGGATGCACACCATGCTCGGGCCGGTGGCGGAAGTGCACACACCCTACGGTGCCACCGAAGCGCTGCCTGTCGCGTCGATCGGCAGCCGGGAGATCCTGAGCGACACGGCGGAACGGACGAGGCGCGGGGCCGGGACGTGCGTCGGCACACCGATGGACGGCCTCGACGTGCGCATCATCCGGATCGACGACGCACCGGTCGCCGCCTGGTCCGACGACCTCGAGCTCCCCGCGGGGGACATCGGCGAGATCACGGTGTCCGGTTCCGTGGTCACGCGCACCTACCACAACAATCCGGGCGCCACGGCCCTGGCAAAGATCACGCACGGCGCGTCGATCCGGCACCGGATGGGCGATGTCGGCTATGTCGATGACATGGGACGGCTGTGGTTCTGCGGCCGGAAGGCGCACCGTGTCGTCACGCTGACCGGCACACTGTTCACGGTGCCGTGCGAGGCCATTTTCAATCAGCATTCGCGCGTCTTCCGCAGCGCGCTGGTCGGCGTGGGCGAGGCGGGCCGACAGCTGCCGGTCATCTGCATCGAGCTCGAAGACGACGACACGGGCTCTGACCAGGAGGTGCTGACCCACGAGTTGCTGGCGCTCGCGGCCGCCGACGCGCGAACCCGGGACATCACGACGGTCCTGTTTCATCCCGGGTTCCCGGTCGATGCGCGTCACAACTCGAAGATCTCTCGCGAGCAGCTGGCGGTCTGGGCCGCCCGGCAGGTCAGATGAGCATCACGCCGTCGCCGCCCCATCGACCGCTCAAAGCGTTGGTCACCGGTGGGGGCGGGTTCCTCGGCCTGGCGGTCGTCGAGCAGTTGCTGGCCCGCGGCGACCAGGTCCGCAGCTTCGCCCGCGGCCCCTATCCGGGTCTGGCCGATCTGGGCGTGGAGGTGCGCCGCGGTGATCTGAGGGACGCACAGGCGGTCGGACAGGCCTGCGCCGGGTGCGACGTCGTGTTTCACGTCGCCGCCAAGGCCGGCATCTGGGGTCGCTACGCCGCGTACTACGAACCCAACGTGCGCGGTACCCAGAACGTCCTCGCGGCCTGCCGGGAACACGGCGTGCGCCGGCTGGTCTACACCAGTTCTCCGAGCGTGGTCTTCGACGGCCGGTCGATGGAAGGGGTCGACGAGTCGGTCCCCTACCCGCAGAGGCAGCATTCGCACTACGCGGCGACCAAGGCGCTGGGGGAGCAGGCGGTCCTGGCAGCCAACGGCACCACCCTGCGGACGCTGGCCCTGCGGCCGCATCTCATCTGGGGCCCGCGGGACAACCACCTCGTGCCCCGGATCGTGAGCCGGGGTCGGGCCGGCACGCTGCGCCGCGTCGGAGACGGCACCAACAAGGTCGACACGACCTACATCGAGAACGCCGCCCGCGCCCACCTCCTGGCCGCCGACGCGCTGGCGACCAACCCCCGCGCCGCCGGAAGACCCTTCTTCATCAGCCAGGGCGAGCCGATGGCGTTGTGGGAGATCATCAACCGCATCCTGGCCGCCGCCGGCCTCCCGCCCCTCACCCGCTCCGTGCCCCAACCGGTCGCCTGGTCGGTCGGCGCGATCCTGGAAGCTGCCCATGCGGTGTTCCGCCTGAAGGGCGAACCACGCATGACCCGTTTCGTCGCCCGCGAGCTGGCCACGGCGCACTGGTTCGACATCACCGCTGCTCGCACGGAGCTCGGCTACGAACCGGCAATCTCGATCACAGAGGGCCTGCACCGCCTCGAAGCATGGCTCCAGGAACGCGAGGCGCCCGCTGCTGCGTCTCGTTCCCTGGCCTCACGGTGAGGGTGGCGGTCTGCTGCGCTGCCGTGGGGCCCGTTCAGTCCCGGTCGGGTAGGGCGAACACGAACAGGTTGTTGCCGCTGCTGGGGCGCAGCTCAGGTGTCAGCCTGCGGAGCGCCCCCGTGTTCAGGGAGTTGCCGGTGCTTACCGCGACATGCTGCCGGCCGTCCACGGCGTAGGTGACCGGAAAGCCGGTCACCGGCGACCCGAGGTTGATCTCCCACAGTACCTCTCCGGTGTCCTGGTCCAGCGCCTTGAAGCGACCGTTCGCGTCACCGCCGAAGATCAACCCACCCCCGGTCGCCACCAGCGACATCGTGAACGCGTCCTGGTTGTGGGTCCAGGTGGTCTCGCCGGTCTCGACCGAGATCGCCTGGATGGTGCCGAGCTGGTTCTCTCCCGGCGTCTGCTGCACACGCACATTCAGCGCGTACCAGCCGAGCCCGGCCTCTGCCCTCATCCGCCCGCAGGTGTGACGCAGCGGCATGTACATCGTGTTGGTCAGCGGACTGTACGCGCCGGCCTCCCAGTCCTTGCCGCCGTGGTAGGTCGGGCAGGCCATCACCTCCTGGCCCTCACCGGTGAACACCACCTCCGAGTTTTCGAAGACGGCGCCGGTCGCCCCGTCGATGCTGCTGATGACGTTCTGGCTGACGGTTGGCGTGGCCCAGAGAAACTCGCCGGTCTCGCGGTCGAGGGTGTAGACGATACCGGTCTTCCCCGGGATGCCGGTCACGACCTTGCGCGTTTCCCCCGGTCGCAGCCGCGGGTTAATCCAGCTCACCGCGTTCGGGCTCGGCGCCACCGCGGTGTCGACCAGCAGCCGCTCGAACGGATGGTCGAGATCCCAGTGGTCGTTCAGGTGCTGGTAGTACCAGATGATCTCACCGGTGTCGGCGTCGAGAGCGAGGGTCGAGTTGTGATAGAGGTGCTTGTTGGTGACGCCGCCAACCAGGAACTTCGGGGCGGGTGAAGTCACTGACGTCCCGATGTAGATCAGGTTCAGTGTCGGGTCGTAGCTCGGTACCATCCAGGCGCCGACGTGCCGCCGTTCCTCGAACGGCACACCGCCCCAGGTCTCGTCCCCCGGCTCGCCCGGCGCCGGAATCGTGCGCCTGCGCCATAGCTCTTCGCCCGTCGTCGCGTCGTGGGCGGTGATGACGCAGGCGTTCGGTCCGGCCTCTGGCATGCAGCCTCGACCGGAGATAATCTTGCCGTCAGCAATGATCGGGCCGGAGGACTGGTGCGCCGGAAGCGTCTTGTAGTCGAGGATCTGGGTTTCCCACACCAGCCGGCCCGACGTGGCCTCGAGGGCGAAGACGTAGTCGTCGGCGCTGGTGTCGATGATCAGGGTGTCGTGGATGGCGATGTTTCGGTTGATCTGACTGAGCACCGCCACGATGTGCTCCCCCAGGTCCTCGGGATGCTCCCGGCGGTATTCCCACTGCAGATCACCGCTGACGGCATCGATGGCCTGGATCACGTCTCCCGGGTTCGGCATGTACATGACGCCGTCATAGACCAGCGGCGTGCCCTGATTGCTGCCCCGTGTCAGGGCGCGCGACCAGACCATCTGCAGCTCGCCCACGTTCTCGCGGTCGATCTGGTCCAGCGGGCTGTAGCCCCAACCGTCGAGCGTGCGGCGCCACATCAGCCAGTCCGCCGGTGCGGGGTTCTGGAGCATCGCGTCGGTGACCGGGACGAAGTCGGGCGACTGGGCCTGTGCGGTGACCGGTTCCGTCGCCAGCGACATCAGGGCGAGCGCGATTGCCGGTACCCATCGTGAGCCGGAATGCCACTGGTCCATTTCGAGACTCCTCTTCAGGGATGCCGGAGCCATCCAACGAGGAAAGACGGAGAATGCATCTAGGGAAGCGCCAGCGCGACCCACTCGGCCGGCATGTTCTCCCAGCCGACCGCCACGACGATGTATTGCTTCCCTCCGACCATGTAGGTCATCGGGGCGCCGGTCGTACCGCCCGGCAACTCGATCTCCCACAGGACCTCGCCCGTCTGCTTGTCGTAGGCGCGGAATTTCTTGCCCCCGACGCCGCCCCACGGGTGGGGCTGTCCGGCAATGCCGGTGTTGGTGCCTTCGCCCAGGAAGATGAACGACTTGGTGACCAGCACCGACGAACGCCCGCTCTGGCCGAGCCATGGCAGGTCGAGGTGGCGGATGGCCGGATGGTCGCGTGGTCCCTCGCCGTTCGGCTTCATCCAGAGCAGTTCACCCGTGTTGAGATCGAAGGCCGAGAGACGACCATAGGGCGGCTTGAACAGCGGGAGCCCCTGTGGCCCTGGAGGGTACGTGAACCGCTCGCGGACAAAGCGCACGTTGGACCGCGGATGCTCGGACCGCGTGATCCCGAGGACGTTCTGCCCGTAGAAAGAGGGAACGTAGAGCACACCGGTGTTGGGGTCGACGCCGGCGCCCGTCCAGCTGGCGCCGCCGGCCGTGCCGGGGCTGATCAACGTCCCCTTCGTGCCGCCGGGTCTCGGGTCGAGAATCGACGGTGGGGTGAATATCGGTCCCCAGACCCACTGATTGAGCAGCGCGATCGCCTCCTGCCGCAGTTCCGGGGTGTAGTCGATCAGGTCGTCGAGGCTCACGCCCTGCAGATCGAACGGCGGCGGCTTGGTGGGGAAGGGTTGTGTGGCCGCAAGTCGTTCGCCGGGGACTGCCGATGGTGGCACGGGCCGCTCTTCGATCGGCCACACCGGCTCGCCGGTCACGCGGTCGAAGACGTAGATGAACGCTTGCTTGCTGACGATGGCCACCGCTTTGATCTCGCGTCCGTCGACCGTGATGTCCACGAGGTTGGCCGACGCCGGGAAGTCGTAGTCCCAGACACCGTGATGGACCGCCTGGAAATGCCAGATCCGCTCGCCGGTCGCCGCGTCGACACAGACGAGACTCTCGGCGAAGAGGTTGTCGCCTGGTCGATGTCCGCCGTAGTAGTCGTTGGTCGGGGTCGACAGTGGCAGATAGACGTAGCCGAGCTCGGGGTCGCCGCTCGGGGCCGCCCACATGTTCGTGTTCCCGCTGTATTCCCACGAGGCACGGTCCCCTTGCGGGTCGATGCCCCAGGTCTCGACGCCGAACTCTCCTTCGCGCGGGATCGTGTGGAAGGTCCACAGGTGCTCGCCGGTCCGTACGTCGTACCCTCGCACGTCTCCCCGCGCGGATTGCTTGGTTGCCGGCTGCTGGTTCGTGGTGTAGTCCAGGACGAAGGACCCGACGATGATGACGTCGTTGATGACCAGCGGCGCGGAATTCCAGAAGTAGTCGGGGAACTCCCGCATCAGCCCGAGCCGCAGATCGACCTCGCCCACCTCGCCGAAGTCGGGATAGCGCGCGCCGGTCGTCGCGTTGAGCGCGACCAGCATGGGTCCGCGCGTGGCGATGACCCGCGTGTCTTCCCCATCGGTCCAGTAGGCGACCCCACGGGTCTGCCGGGTGCGAAGCGGGGCGTCGGCGCCCGGCTCGAGAATCGGCCCATCGTTCCAGACCACCTCGCCGGTCGTCGCGTCCAACGCCGCGACGCTTCCCAGACCGGTGCTGACGTAGAGCAGCCCTCCAACCATGAGCGGGGTGTTCTGGGAGAGAAGCGGTCCGCGCGTCATGTTGCCCCGTCGGGTGACGTCCGGGATGACCGGCTGACGCCAGACAATCTCGACGTCCGCGATGGTGTCCCTGTTGATCTGGTCGAGCGGGGAGTACTTTGTCGCGGCCGCATCGGCCGCGTACGCGGCCCACGCCACCTCTTGGCCGGCGGCTACTCGAGCAGGGAGTCCTATTGTCGCGAGGGCGAGTGCAACGAGTACAACGATGGACACACGGTGGGGAACCGGCTCCCTCATCTCGAACCCCCTCTGTTCTAGCGACGCTGCGCCTCACACCGCCAGGACGACGATCGGCGCAGCATCGCTATCACCGCCCCGCTACCCGGGGGGCTTGTGAACAGAACGCTGTCGGCGCATCACGGTTGCTCGGCTGCCGCCTTCTCTTCTTCCCGAGTGCCAGCCAGCATGACGCCCATCGAGTAATTCCCCTCGTGGCAGGCGTACTCGAACATCGGCTCGGGGTTCAGCAGCAGGGGAACCGCGGCTGTCCAGGGGGCCGTCCAGGTCTTCGGATCAGTGACCGTGAACTCGTAGAGGAGCGTCTCGGCGTCGACACGGGTGAAGCGCTCGACCAGCCGCATGTCCGGGGTCGATCCCCTCCACCGGGTCTTGTCGGTGTGGTTCGTGGTCTCGACGACAAGCGTCTCGCCCTCCCAGTGGCCACGCGAATCCCCCGACCACTGCTGGACGTTCGACGGCAGATGGGGACTTCCGTCGAGCGGGATGATGCGCGCGGTGTGCACCATCTCGGTGACCACCACGACATGGTCCGGTGTTTGGAACAGCTGCATGTTGTTGTTGTACGCACTGGGGGTAAAGGGGGGGCCGGCGTTGAATCCCAGGATGCACCGCACGCCATTGCTGAAGTCCTCCGGTCCGTCGGCGGGGTGCTCGCGTCGATAGTCGCGTCTCACCCCCGCTCGCTGCTGTGCCGCCGTCGTCTGTTCGGGCATCCGCCCATTCGGCGGGTCCACGATCAGCGACGTGCGTCTGGTGCCGACCGCTTTCTGACCCCGGTCCATCCAGAAATTGTTGTACGCGCCGACGTTCCCACCGGCTTCGGTGCGTCGGGCCTCCCGGTCCCACGCCGCGGCGTCGCGTGCGACGGCGGCCTGCTCGAGCTCGGCCGCTTCCTCCTCTGTCAAGAACTCCTGGTTCTCCAGACGCTCAGGCCGTTGCAGGGGCGTGATGCTGCGGAAGTCCCACACGCCCTGGAGGTCAGGTTGCCCCCAGGCCGTCCGGGGTGCGTCGCTCTGAGCGACGGCAGGGACCGCACTCAACGATACGATCACCACCACCGCGGCGACGGTACTCAATGACGTGCGAAGTCGATGGCTCATCTGAACCCTCCTCTGGTGTCCGAGTGGCCCAATAATACCCCGCCTACCGCCCAGCGCGCATCTTTAGAGAGGGGGGTGTCAACACGGGCGCTCCGGTTTCTCCCTTTCCCTCTGGGAGAGGGCCGGGGTGAGGGTACGCCCTAACGCCGCACGGGCTGCTCGGGCAGGGCGAACACGTAGACGGCGTTTGACCGATTGCCCCCGACCGGGACCGCCACGTATTGGCGGCCTCCGACGGCATAGGTCATCGGGAAGCCCTGCACCGAGCCGGGCAGCCGCGTCTGGAACAGGATGTCGCCGGTCGCGGCGTCGTGAAAGTACAGATGGCGGTCGGTGTCGGCGCCGACCACCAGGCCGCCGCCCGTCGTCAGCGCCGCCGACCGCGGGCGTGTGGTCATCGAGTGCCGCCACAGGATCTCGCCGCTGTTGATATCCATGGCGACGAGGTGACCGCGGTGGTCCGGGCTGTCGGGGTGCGCCGTGGTCCCCCGCGACAGCCACCCGCTGTTCGTGTAGTAGGGCGCGTGCAGCTCCTTTTCGATCTCGGTGAACATCCCTTTCACACAGGTCGGATGGATCGGAATGTAGAGAGCCTGTGTCTCCGGGTGATACGCCGATGCCGGCCAGTTCCGGATGCCCAGGAAATCGGGGCAGAACTCCAGCTCGACCCCGGGCTGGGGAATCGTGCCCGGTCGGTAGGTGACCTGGCCGGTGTCCGGGTCGACGTCGATTAGGGTCTGATACCCGAGGTCGTGCGCGGCTACGAAGGCTCCGGTCGTCCGATCGATCTCCCAGAGAATGCCCATCTTGCCCATCTTGAAGAGCGAGCGCCGGCCGGCGTGGTCGATGAGGACGCTTTCGAACACGTCATCCAGGTCGTGGGTCTCGCCCGGCACGAACTGGTAATACCACTCGAGCTCGCCGGTCTCCGGGTTCAGCGCAAGCACGCTGTTGGAGTACAGCGCGTCGCCGTCGGTCCCGCGGGTCAGACGGGCCCACGGCTTGGCCTGCGACGTCGACCAGTAGGTCAAGTTCGTCGTCGGGTCGTAGCTGCCGGGAATCCACGAGTCGGCGCCCGCTCGATACTGTAACGGCAGGTCACCCCACGAGTCGCCGCCCGGTTCGCCCGGACGGGCGATGGTCGATGTGCGCCACACCTCTGCGCCGGTCTCGGCGTCATGGGCCGAGATAAAGCACACGTCTTCCTTGAAGCGCTCGCACCCGGACATGCCGGCCACGATGTTCCCGTTCACCACGATCGGGCCGCTGGTATACCGGTAGCCGAGCGCGCGGTCCGCCACGGTGTGGTCGAAGGCGACCTCACCCGTGCGCGCGTCGAGCGCCACGATGTGCGCGTCGGAGGTGTTCAGGTAGATCTTGTCGCCGTAGATCGCGATCGATCGGCTGCGGCGGCTGATGATCCCATCCTCCTCTGTCTCGAACTCGCGCGTGTATTGCCAGAGCCGGTCCCCGGTCACCGCGTCGACCGCCTGTACGATGTTCTGGGGATTCGCGATGTACATGACACCGTCGTGCACCAGCGGCGTGGTCTGGTTGGCTCCGGGGCCCAGTTGCCACGCCCAGACGAGCTGCAGCTGATGCACGTTGTCGGTGTTGATCTGGTCGAGCGGGCTGTAGCCCCACCCATCGAGCGTGCGCCGCCAGTTCAGCCAGTCGGCCGGGTCCGGGTCCTGCAGCATCGCGTCGGTGACCGGGGTGAAGTCTCGATCCTGAGCGGCTGCCACGCCCCCCGCGACGATGGTGATCACGATTAGCAGGACTGCGACCAACGTCTGTCGACGCCACTGCGTGCTCATAGGAGCTCCTTTTCTGCCCTAGTCCCAAACCCGCAGCTCGGTCGGGGTGCTTCTGTGGCGCAGGCCTTTAGGCCTGCGAAGGCAAGGTTGGAGCCTTGCCCCACGGATGTTGACACACCGAGCTCCGGTCCATCGTGTTCACAACCGCAGCACGTCCCCGGACTTCACCGTCGCGACGGGCACCAGCGTTTCGCGCCACACGCGCGTGGCGCCCGTGCTGTCGACGAGCTCCAGGTTGCCGCTGACAACCTCGAGGACGCTCACGTCCGCGGTCGCACCAGGTTCCAGGGTGCCGATCCGCTGACCCGCCCTCCGGCGATCAGCAGGTCATAGGACTGCGCGACAGAAGTCTGAGCTCCACCGGTGTGGGCGTGTGGCAACACAACCGCGGCGGCTCCGAGCTGCCCCAGGAACTCGCGTCGACTGGTCTTCGTCACGGCCTCAAGTGTCACGTGTGATGACAATCCCGGTGCTTGCTGGGCGGATGTCGCGCGCTTTGTAGACCTCACCCATCCCCCGGCGCCGAGGGGCGCCTCGATCTCGTACGGGCCCAAGTGGGTGCCGGCGTGTAGAGACATGCGTGCCTGGAAAACGCGTCGATTATACGGGAATGGTAGTCCGACGGCGCCGGCCCCCGCGCTATGATGTCGACGGGTGCCCGGCCGGCTGCCAGCCATCCGCCGGGCCTCACCGCTACTGGAGGAACCGCTATGAGTCGCCACGAGATCTCGCGTCGGCAGTTCATCGCTGGGGCAACGGCGTCAGCCGCCGCGCTGACCATCGTGCCTCGCCACGTGCTCGGAGGTCAGGGTTTCCAAGCTCCCAGCGACACGCTCAACATCGCGGGGATCGGCATCGGCGGCCGAGGCCGCGCTGACCTCCAGGGCTGTCGCAGCCAGAACATCGTGGCACTGTGTGACGTCGACCCGGGGTTCGCCGCGCGAACGTTCGGGGAGTATCCCAGGGCCCAAGCGTACGCCGACTATCGGCAGATGCTGGATCGCGAGCGGGATCTCGACGCCGTGATCATTGCGACACCCGACCACACACACGCGGTCATCGCGATGGAGGCGATGCGGCGGGGCAAGCACGTGTATTGCGAGAAGCCGCTGACGCGAACCGTGGCGGAGGCCCGCGCGCTCGCCAAGACGGCCCGCGAGCGGAACGTCGTGACGCAGATGGGCAACCAGGGCCACGCCGGTGAGGGCACGCGGCAGATCCGAGAATGGATCGACGCGGGCGTCATTGGGACGGTCCGAGAGGTCCAGTACTGGACCAACCGGCCGATCTGGCCGCAGGCGGTCGACCGGCCCACCGACGCGCATCATGCGCCACCCGGACTCGACTGGGATCTCTTTCTCGGCCCGGCGCGGCACCGACCCTATCACCCGGCCTATCACCCGTTCAGATGGCGTGGCTGGTGGGACTACGGGACCGGTGCGCTCGGCGATATCGCCTGTCACTCCATGGACGCGGCGTTCTGGGCGCTCGAGCTCGACCAGCCTACGCGCATCGAGGCCGAGACCACACCCCTCTTCGCCGAGACCGCGCCGGCGGTCTGCCGGATCACCTATGAGTTCCCGGCGCGCGGGAGTCGACCCCCGGTCAGGTTCGTCTGGCGCGATGGCGACCTGGCGATGCCGCGTCCGCCGCAACTGGTCAATGGAGAGCGGCTGCCCGGGGGAAGCAGCGGGCAGCTGTTCGTCGGGGACGGTGGGGTGATCGGCGCGGACATGTATGCACGGGAACCGCAGGTATTTCCGGCGACGCTCCATCGCGACGTCATCGCCAGCCCGCCACCGCCCAGGTATCCGCGGTCACCGGGCGTCTATCTCGAGTGGATCGAGGCCTGTAAAGGCAATGGCACCGCCGGGTCCAGTTTTCCCGATCACTCGGGGCCGCTGACCGAGGTCGTGCTGCTGGGCAACCTCGCCGTGCGCACCGGTCAGGCGATCGAGTGGGATGCCAAGCAGATGCGGGCGACGAACGTGCCTGAGGCGAACGCCTTCCTCGACGAGGAGTATCGCGAGGGCTGGAGTCTCTAGACAGGTTGCTCGACTCGCTATCCGTGCGCTTGGTCGCCCACCGTGCAGCTGACGCCCCTGCGGCGCTCACCCTCTGCAGGCGACCAAGCTGCCGGCGGTGCGACCGGGGTCACCGGAACCTACTTCGGCGTGCTTGGCATTGACGCCTTCATCGGTCGCACGATTCTTCCCGAGGACGATGTTTCGCTCGGCTCCCATGCGGTGGTCATGCTGGACCACGACTACTGGCTGCGCGCGTTCGGCGGAAGTCCCGATGCCATCGGTCAGACGCTGCGCGTCGCCGGAGGCACCTACGAGATCATCGGGGTGGCGGCGTCACGCTGCCCGAGGCCGAAACCGCGTTGGCCGCAGTGGCGGCCGAGCTGTCGAGTACTGGCCCTGCTGCTTCGGCGGTGAGCGCCAGGGGCGTCACTCGGGCAGCGCGAACACGTAGATCGCATTCGACCGGTTACCCCCAACCGGGGCTGCCACATATTGACGGCCGTCGACGGCATAGGTGATCGGAAAGCCCTGCACCGAGGCGGGCAATCGTGTTTGGAACAGGACGTTGCCGTTCGCGGCATCGTGGATGAACAGATGGCGGTCGGTATCGGCGCCGACCACCAGGCCGCCTCCCGTCGTCAGGGCCGCCGACCGCGGCCGTGTGGCCATCGAGTGCCGCCACAGGATCTCGCCGCTGTCGATGTCCATGGCGATGAGATGGCCGGCGTAGCCCTCGCTGTTGGGGTGGACGGTGCTGCCGCGCCCGCTCCACCCGCGGTTGGCGTAGTAGTTGTTGCCTATCTCCTGCGGTAGCTCGGTGAAGACCCCCGACACGCAGGTCGGATGGATGGGAATGTACAACGCCTGCGTCCCAGGATGGTACGCCGACGCGTACCAGTTCCTGATGCCCAGGAAGTTGGGACAGAACTCCAACTCGACCCCGGCCCGGGGAATCATCCCGGGCCGGTAGGTCACCTGGCCGGTCCGCGGGTCGACATCCAGCACGGTCTGATACCCGAGGTCATGGGCGGCCACGAACGCGCCGGTGGTCCGGTCAAGCTCCCAGAGAATGCCGAGCTTGCCCATCTTGAAGAGTGAGCGGCGCCCGTCGTGGTCGATCAGCACGCTCTCGAACACCTCGTCCAGGTCGTGGGTCTCGCCCGGCACGAACTGGTAATACCACTCGAGATCGCCGGTCGCCGGGTCGAGCGCCAGCACGCTGTTCGAGTACAACGCATCGCCGTCGGTCTTGCGGGACACACGGGCCCACGGCTTGGGCTGCGAGGTCGACCAGTAGGTCAGGTTGGTCTGCGGGTCGTAACTACCGGGGATCCACGAGTCGGCGCCCGCGCGATACATCAGCGGCAGGTCGCCCCAGGTGTCGCCACCCGGCTCGCCCGGTCGGGCGACGGTCGACGTGCGCCACAGTTCTTCCCCGGTCTCGGCATCGTGTCCGGAGATGAAGCAGACGTCGTTCTTGTAGTTCTGGCACCCGGTCATACCGGCCACGATTGTTCCCCGCGCCACGATCGGGCCGCTGGTGTAGCGATAGCCGAGCGCGCGGTCCGCCACGGTGTGATCCCAGACGACCTCGCCCGTGCCGGCGTCGAGCGCCACGATGTGGGCGTCGGTGGTGTTGAGGTAGATCTTGTCGCCGTAGATCGCAATCGAGCGGCTGCCCCGGCCGGGGGGCGCGTCCGGACGGTCGGGACGGTTCCGACGCTCCCGGGTGTATTGCCAGAGCCGATCCCCGGTCACCGCGTCGACCGCCTGCACGATGTTCCCGGGATTCGGGATGTACATGACGCCGTCGTGGACGAGCGGCGTGGGCTGACTGTTGCCGGGGCCGAGCTGCCACGACCAGACGAGCTGCAGCTGGTGGACGTTGTCCGTGGTGATCTGGTCCAGCGGACTGTAGCCCCATCCATCGAGCGTGCGCCGCCAGTTCAGCCAGTCGGCCGGGTCCGGGTTCTCTAGCATCGCGTCGGTGACCGGCTCGAACGAGCGTTCCTGGGCGCCGCCCGACGCAGCCCCCGTGACCATGATGATGCCGACGAGCAGGACCACCGTGAACATCTGTCGCCGCCAGTGCATCCCCATGGCAACTCCTTAAAGTGCGGTTAACCTGGTGCCCGAATGCCCCATGGCGCCCACCCAGAGCACCTGAAGCCCATAGCCTG
>DQNS01000089.1 GCA_015659035.1 Acidobacteriota bacterium
CGAGCGCCGACGCGTGGTCGAGACCCGCGATCGGCGCGCCGGTTTCGTAGGCCCCGGGGTACCCGCCCGACGCGAGTACCACCCCGACGTGCGGGTCCCGGGTCTGATCGCAGGAGCTCGTCTCGAGCGCACCCCGCGCGGCCGCCTCGAGCAGCGGCGCCAGCTCGTCACGCACCATCGGGAGCACCACTTGCGCCTCGGGGTCACCCAGGCGGACGTTGAACTCGATCACCCGGGGGCCATCGGCGGTGATCATCAGCCCGACATACAGGAACCCCTGATATGGATGTCCCTCGCGGGCCAGCCCGTCGAGGACCGGCCGGACGATCTCGCGTCTGATGCGGCGCTCGATCTCCGGGGTCACGAGTGGGCTCGGCGCAAACGCGCCCATGCCACCTGTGTTCGGGCCTGCGTCACCATCGAAGGCGCGCTTGTGGTCCTGGGCCGTCGGCAAGCCGAGCGCCTCCCGCCCATCGCAGATCGCAAAGAACGAGACCTCGTCGCCGACGAGACACTCTTCGATCACCACCCTGGACCCAGCCTCGCCAAACCGGTGATCGACCATCGCATCGCGCACCGCCTGCTCGGCCATGGCACGGTCGGACGCGACGGTCACACCCTTCCCCGCCGCCAGCCCGTCGGCTTTGATGACGACGGGAAAGCCGAACTCCGGCCCCGCCACGGCCGCGAGCGCCTCGTCCGGCCGCTCGCACACGCGGAAGCGGGCGGTCGGCACTTCGTGCCGGGCCATGAAGTCCTTCGCGAACGCCTTGCTCGATTCGAGCTGGGCGGCGACGCGGCTCGGACCGAACAATAGCCGGTCACGCGCGGCGAACAGGTCCTGCACCCCCAGCGCCAGCGGCAGCTCCGGCCCGATGACAGTGAGATCGACCGCCTCCGCCTCGGCGAGCGCAAGCACGGCGGCCGGGTCCGACACGTCGAGCGGGTGCCGACGGGCGACCTGTCTCGTACCGGCGTTACCCGGCGCGCACACGACCTCGCGTACACCGGGCTCGCGGCTGAGCTTCCACGCCAGGGCGTGCTCGCGTGCGCCGCTCCCGACAACCAGAATCTTCATCGACGACAATCGGATGTTCCAGCGCCCACGTCCGGGCGGCGACAGCCGTTGACGGCACCGGGCGTTCAGCTTAAGATGATCGTTTGCCCCGTCTCAGGAGCAAGGCGCCGGTGGAGCCTCGGCCCGCCTGAAGGCCGCCCCGTGTCGAGGGCGAAGGCAGACAGAGAAGCACGAATGGTCCGTTCAGGGCGAATCAGTGACCGTCGCCAGCGTCGTAATCATGCCGCGCACCCGGGAATCGGGTGACATATTTCTGACACAGACCCTAGCCTAGCATACTCGTTCGGTGATGCACGGCCGCCGGTCGCACGGGGTCCGGGACGCATCATCGAAGACCGAAGACGGGTCGCTCACCGCGCAAGGGGAGGTGGCAATCAGGTTTGGCTGAAGTCAAGGTGCAAGATGGCGAATCGATCGAAGGCGCGCTGCGCCGCTTCAAGCGCAAAGTACAGCAGGAAGACATCATCAAGGACATCAAGAAGCACGCGTACTATCTGAAACCGGCTGACAAGCGTCGCGCGAAGCAGGCGCTGGCGCGCAAGCGGAGTCGCAAGAAACAACGGCGGGAGACAGAGTGACCGCGCCGGCCGGCGGGTCCGGTCGGCCACACGCGTCATTTGACAGTTCTCAGGGTTCATAGTACGTTTGCGCGGCTAGGAGCATCGCTAAAGCTCCTAAAAATAGGGTCTTACGGTCGATCGTGTGACGACGACGGAGGTCCAGCGGGGAGAGCTTCCATGGAAATCGAGGAAAGATCGCTCGAAAACGTGGTGATCGTGGATCTCAAGGGCAAACTGACGCTCGGCGAGGGCGATGAGCTCCTGAAGGAGAAAATCGACAACCTCATGCAGCAGGGCCATCGCAATCTCCTGCTGAACCTCGAGAGCGTTCCCTACATCGACAGCGCGGGGCTGGGAGGGATCGTCCACGTCTATTCGACCGTCAAAAGGAAGGGTGGCACGCTCAAGCTCGTCAACCTCACAAAACGCATCACCGATCTGCTGACGATCACCAAGCTGTTGACGGTCTTCGACACGTTCGACTCCGAAGCCGAAGCGGTAAGCAGCTTCAACTCCTGACGACCCGCGTTCAGCAGTCCGTAGTGAAGGTCCGGCGTCGTACCGAGCCCCATCGTGGTCGATGCCGCGCCCGGCCGATGCAAGGCGCGCCGAGGAACAATACCGGCAGTATTTGACCGAGGAGCAACGCCGTCCAGGCGGGATGCAGCACCGGTCGAATGCAGTTGGACTTTCACTCCGGGCTGCTAGCCCGCACGCGTATCGATGGCGCACCTCTCCACCAAGCCAGGCCATGACCGGCGTCTCACTGCACGGTGAAACGCCGGGCCGCGGTCTGGCGGCCGACCTGCTCATCTCGCTTCGGCCGGATCAGTGGACAAAGAATCTCGTCGTCTTCGCGGGGCTCGTGTTCGGAGAACAGCTCCTCGAGCCGGGTGCCGTGGCCCGTGCTGGTGGCGCGTTCGGCATCTTCTGCGCGCTGTCGAGCGCGATGTATCTGGTCAACGACGTGGGCGACCGCGCCCGCGACCGGCTGCACCCCCTGAAGAGCGGGCGGCCGATCGCGGCCGGGCGTGTCTCCCCGGCATCGGCGCTCGGTGCGGCCGTGCTCCTGATCGCCGGCGCCGTCACGTCGGCCTTCCTGCTCGAACCCCGACTGGCGTTGCTCGCGCTCGTCTTCGTGGGGGTGCTGATCCTGTACTCGCGGGTCCTGAGACAGGTCGTCATCCTCGATGTCCTCGCGATCGCCATCGGGTTCGTGCTGAGGGCGGTGGGCGGAGCGGTGGTCATCGACGTGCGGATCAGCCAGTGGCTGCTGGTCTACACGCTGCTGCTGGCGTTGTTTCTCGGGTTCACCAAGCGGCGCCAGGAGGTCGGCGCCCTCGGCGCTGACGTCACGAAGCACCGTCCCACGCTCGGCCGCTACACCCCGCAGCTCCTGGACCAGCTGGTCACCGTCTTGGCGGCGGCGACCCTGGTAAGCTACGCGGTGTACACCACCAGCGCCGAGACGGTGGAGAAGTTCGGCACCGAGCTGCTGACCTTGACGATCCCGTTTCCGATCTACGGTGTGTTGCGATATCTCATGCTGGTGCACGACAAGGCAACCGGCACCGGTCCGGCGGACATCCTGCTCCACGACCGTCCGTTGGCGCTGTGCGTGGCCGGGTGGGCCCTGTCGGTCGCCATCATTATCTACTGACCGTTCTAGCACCCCGCCATGGCTACTCTGGTGAACGCGCCCCCACGTGACGAGCCGGCGACCCCGCGCAGCCGGACGGCCCTCGTCGCGGTTGTCAAGACGACCCCCGAGTCGATACTCGACGACTACGCGCGGGTCATGGAAGCCGCGCGGTTCCGCAGCGCGCTCGACCCGACCGCCGACACGCTGCTGAAGCTCAATCTGTCCTGGACCAAGTACTTCCCGGCCTGTTCGAGCCAACCCTGGCAAGTGGAGGGGGTCGTCAAGACCCTGCTGGATGGCGGCTTTCCACGAGACCGGCTGCACCCGCTCGAGAACAAGACGGTGGTCACCGACCCGTGGAAGGGCTGCCGGAACAACGGGTGGGAAGCGGTGCTGTCGCGATACGGTCTTGGTTTTACCGCCCTGCCTGAGGTCGACTGGCAGGTCTACCGGTTCAAGAGCCCGCTGCTGAAGCTGAACCACCTCTTTCCCGACGGCATCGAGGTTCCGGCGATCTACCCCGGCAAGCAGATCGTGCATCTGCCGACGGTCAAGACCCACGGTCACGCGGTGACGACCGGCGCCGTGAAGAACGCCTTCGGCGGCCTCCTCAAGGAGGTGCGTCACTATGCGCACAAGTACATGCACGAGGTGCTGGTGGACCTCCTGTACATGGAGCGTGAGCTACACCCCGCCAAGTTCAGTGTGATGGATGGCACCGTCTGCGGGGACGGCGCCGGGCCGCGCACGATGATTCCCCGGATCCACAACTATCTGCTGGCGTCGGCGGACTCGGTCGCAATCGACTCGGTCGCAGCCAGGATGATGGGATTCGACCCGCAGTCGATCCCGTATCTTCGAATGGCGGAGGAGCGCGGTCTCGGCGTCGCGAATCCGAAGGACATCGAGGTCGTCGGTGAGGACGTGCGGAACGTGAACTTCGGATTCGAGACGAGGAAGTCGCTGGTGATCTGGGGCGACCAGCTGATCCGGCGCGGGTTCCTGCGACCGCTGGAACGCCTGCTTCTGCACTCGCCGCTCGTCGTCTGGGCGCCGTTCGCGTCAAACGTCTATCATGACTGGTTGTGGTACCCGACCGTGGGCCAGAGCCGGATCCGGGCGTTCTCCCGGACCGAGTGGGGAAGGCTCTGGGCCACGTATCGCGAGGCGACCGACGGAACGAAATGAGGGAGCGAAGCGCACACGTGCGCGCCTCGCGGGCGCGGAGTGGGGCCTTGGGGGTCCCCGCGGAGCACCCGCGTGGAGTTCGGGGCGAAGCCCCGACAAGTAACGATGGCTGAGTTCAACATCCAATCGGATTCCGTCGACGTCACGCGGATCATGGAGCAGATCCGTCAGCGTATCCAGGAGAAGCGCGGCAGGGACTACACCGAGCAACAGATACGCGAGCTGGCCACCGTCAAGCTCGAGCGGTTTCTCGACCCACAGCAGGTACGGTCGGACCTGGTCGAGCACTACCGCCAACTCGAGCCACCGGAGGCGGTGGACCCGGAGCCGGACCGGTTCGATTTCGACGAGCACACGATCTACGCGTCTTCCAGAGGCAGGATGGGAAAACTGATCCGCTTGATCCGCAAGCTCTTGAACCCGGTCCTCAAGCTGTTCTTCAACCCGAACCCGGTCGTGTTCGCGCTGACGCGGCAGGCCGAGATCAACGCCTGGACCTTGCAGCTCCTGCAGCAACAAAGCAAGAAGTTCGCGGCGCGCGCGGAGTTCGAGGCGCTGAACTACGAGGTGCTCAACAACCTCGTGGTGGAGATGACCCGGCTGTCGGTCGACATGAAGAACCACCGGAGTCTGGTGGAGTCGGTGGCCGGCCGGCTCGACTTCGACGAGCGGCGCGCACGCGCGCTGGAGTCGGTGGTCCAGAGTCGGTCCCCGCAACCGCCCGACAGCGAGGATGGCGAGCGCGCGTCGTCGACCGGGTCTGGCCGGCCCCGTCGACGGCGGCGACGGCCACGGCGCCGGCCCGGCGCGACGGCGACGCCCGACTCCGGAACGAACAGTGACACCGCGGCCGCGGCGGGCACCCCGGGCGAGACCGCACAGCCGGCGCCGGACGCCACCACACGCCCAGTGGACACGGCTGCGCCGGATACCGTTCCACGGCAGCGTCAGGAGGCCGCATCGCCACCGGCGGCGGTCGTGGAACCATCGGTGCGACCTCCGGAGACGACCACACCGTCCCCCCCGGCTGCCCCGTCTCCGGACCGCGAACCGCCGACAGCAGCCGTGCCTCCGGTCGCCGACGCTGCGGCGCCGGATCCAGCCCCCACGCCGCCGTCGCCTGGTCAGCGTGGTACCCGCGCACCGGCACCGGCGACCAAGACGGTCGCTCCGACGTCCCCGGCAGGGAACGCCGGCACCGACGAGCAGTGAAGCTCGCCGTCATCGTCCAACGCTACGGCGCCGAGCTGAACGGCGGCGCCGAGCTGCATGCCCGGTATGTCGCTGAGCACCTCGCGCGACACGCCGAGGTCGAGGTCCTGACGACCTGCGCGACCGACTACATCACCTGGCGCAACGAGTTCGACCCCGGGGTCGAGCGGGTGAACGGTGTCCCGGTCAGGCGGTTTCCGGTCAGCCGCGAACGCAACGCCGAAGAGTTCGGTCGGCGGTCCACGCAGGTCTTCGAGGAGCCGCATTCGGTGGCGGCGGAGCTGGCGTGGTTGCGGAGCGAGGGGCCCACCAGCCCGAGCTTGATCAATCATCTACGTCGACAGGGCAATGCTTACGACTACTGTCTCTTCTTCAGCTACCGTTACTACCATGCGTATCACGGCATCCGGGTGGCCGGCCCGCGAGCCGTGCTGGTGCCCACCGCAGAACGCGACCCGACGCTGGGACTCCGGATCTTCGGCGGCAGCTTTCGCGGTGTGCGCGCGCTCATGTACAACTCGTACGAAGAGCGGGCGCTGATCAACGCGGTGTCGAACAACGACGCCGTACCGAGCGTCGTGGTTGGCATCGGATCGGAGGTCCCGGAGCACCCGGAGCCGCAACGGTTTCGCCAGGCGACCGGCATCGAGGGTCCCGTGCTGGTCTACGTAGGTCGGATCGATGAGAACAAGGGCTGCCGCGAGCTGTTCGACTACTTTCAATGCTATGCGCGTCTCTCGCCTCAACTGACCCTCGTGCTGATCGGGAACCCGGTCATGCCGATTCCCACGCACTCAAGGATTCGGCATCTCGGCTACGTGACCGATGAGGAGAAGTTCGACGTGATGGCGGCGGCCGACCTGCTGGTGATGCCCTCGCACTACGAGAGCTTGTCGATGGTGACGCTGGAGGCGTGGGCGCTCGGTCGCCCCGTGCTGGCCAACGGCCGCTGCGACGTGTTGTGCGGCCAGTGTATCCGCAGCAACGGGGGACTCTACTACGAGAGCTACGAGGAGTTCGCCGAAACGCTGCACGCGATCGTGTCGAACAGCACCCTCCGCAACGCGTTGGGCATGAACGGGCGGGCCTACTTCAACAGGCACTACACGTGGCCCGTCATCGAACGAAAGTATCTGGACATGCTCGACCGGTTGGAGCACGAGGACGCGGGACAGGTGAACCGGCCGGAGCCGCTGCCGAGCTGGTTCGGCCGGCGCCGGCGCGACTTACCGCCCGGCCGGCAGGTCGTGGACCGGCTGCCCACCGGACCGGCGGCACCCGCCGGCGGCACACAGCATGCCGGTCGTTCAGCGAGCGACTCATGACCGCGGGGTCTTCATCGACGCCTCCCGCGGTGCATCAGGTTCTGGCCACCCTCGGCTATGGCGACGCCATCGGCAACGAGGCACTGAGCATCCAAGCCGTGCTGCGCACGGCCGGCTACGCCTCCGAGATCTTCGTCGAGACCGCCGACCCGCGGCTGGAGCCGCTCACCGGCGACTGTCGGGATCTGATCGACGCCTCGCACCCTGACAACATTCTCATCCACCACTTCTCGCTCGGGTCCCGGGCGTCGCGGGTCGCCTACGCCCTCCCGGACCGGATGGTGCTCGTCTATCACAACATCACGCCCCCCGAGTATTTCGTCGGGGTTCACAAGGACCTCGTGCGGCTCTGCTACAGCGGCCGGCGCGAGGTGCGCGCCTACGTGAACCGGTGCGACCTTGCGCTGGGCGACTCGGAGTTCAACCGCCAAGAACTGGCCCAGTTCGGGTTCCCACGCACGGGCGTGCTCCCGGTCGTCGCGAGCCTGGCCCACCTGGACGAGACACCGGACCGCACCCTGGTCTCGGAGTTCGACGACGAACGGATCAACATCCTGTTCGTCGGTCGCGTCATCCCGAGCAAACGGATCGAGGACGTCATCCGCTGCTATCAGGCGTTTCGGGTCTCACATCACCCCGACGCCCGGCTGCTGTTGGTGGGCGCCTACGGCGGGTTCGAGTCGTATCTCGCCTCGCTCCATCACCTGATCGCGACCCTGCGCGTGCCGGACGTGCACATCATGGGTCACGTCTCGAACGCCGAGCTGACCGCGTACTACGACGTGGCAGACCTGTTCCTGTCGGCGAGCGAGCACGAGGGCTTCTGTGTGCCGCTCGTCGAGGCGTTCCACAAGCGGATACCGGTGCTCGCCTACGCTGCGGCGGCGGTGCCGGCGACGATGGACGGCGCGGGCGTCCTGTACGAGACAAAGGACCCCCGACATGTCGCCGCAATCATGGACACGGTGCTGTCCAGCCCCGCGCTCGAGTCGGAGATCGTGCGAGGCCAGGACGCGGCGTTGGACAGGCTCCTGGCGCGGGACTTCGCGGGCGTGCTGTTGGATGTCGTCGACCAGGTAACCCGAGCGCCCCGGCTCCCACGCGCCGAGGTCCGGTGGGACTTCTGGCAACGGTTCGCGGAATGGGAACGCCTGGAGGAGCTGCGTCTGTCTCGCCCGTCCGCCTACAAGGCACTGCCCTTCGCGCCCGGAGAACGCGGCGAGAACCCGTAGCCGGCCGGCGACCAATGACGGCCTGCCGTAGGTGGGGATTGGGGTTTGGGGTTTGGAGGAGGTTGGTCCGGTCGTTCACGAGAGCAGGAGGAGTCATGGCGGGCACGATCGGGCGTTACCAGGCTGATGACCACGCCACCCAGGGGGTGTCCTCCAGCCCCCAGCCCCCAGCCCCCAGCCCTCGTTCCTCATGGTGATCAACCAGTGGCTTCCGGCCGCCCATCGCGGCGACGCCGTGGGAGACAGCGCTCGTCGTGTGCGCGGGTTGCTGCGCGCACGAGGCTACGACTCCCACATCTACGCCCTGACCATCGATGACGACCTGCGCGGGGAGATCCGCGCCTTCTGGGAGCCGGCGGCGCGTCAGGGCGACATCACGATCCTGCACTTCGCGATCGCCTCACCGATGAGCAACGCGCTGGCGTCCCTGCCGCAGGGAAGAGTGCTCCAGTATCACAACATCACGCCGGCGCGCTTCTTTGCCGGCTACGACGCCGGGATCGTCGCGCTGGTGACCCGTGGGCGCCAGGAACTGGCCGGTCTGGCCAGACGGGTCGACCTGGCGTTGGGCGACTCCGAGTACAACCGGCAGGAGCTCGAGACCCTCGGGTTCCCCAAGACCGCCGTGTTTCCGATCGCGGTGAACACGGCACGTTTGACCGAGGCGCCGCCGCGCCCGGCGCTCGAACGGGTGCTCCGTGACGGGCTGACCAACATCCTCTTCGTGGGGCGCATCGCCCCGAACAAGAAGCTCGAGGACCACCTGCGGCTCGCAGAGCACTACAAGCGGTATGTCGACGCGTTTCACCGGTTCATCTTCGTGGGGCGGGAAGACGCCTGCCCCCGGTACTACGCGATGCTGCGTGCCCTGATGACCCGATATGGGATGACAAGCGAACGGTTCTGGTTCGTGGGATCGGTGCCGGACGCGGACCTGGCGGTGTTCTACCGCACCGCGAGCGCCTATGTGTCTCTGAGCGAGCACGAGGGGTTCTGTGTCCCGTTGCTCGAGGCGATGGCCGCCGACGTGCCGGTGCTGGCCTATGCGTCGACGGCGGTGCCGGAAACGCTCGGTGGCGCCGGTGTCACGTTTTCACCAAAGGACTTGGAGCACGCAGCGGAGATGCTCGGGCTCCTGGTGTACGATGATGCTCTGCGCGCGGACATTCTCGAGGGTCAGCGGCGCCGATTGACGGACTTCACCGACGCTCGGTTCGACCCCTACCTCGACCGGCTCGTGGCGCATTTCTCGTAGCACGGACGACGACCTATGCCGAAGAGTGTCAGTCTGCCGGGGCCGGAAGCCGTGGCTCATAGCAGACACATTGGCGAACCGAAGATGAAACGGACGACGGCGAAGCCTTCCGGTTTCTCCTGTCTCCTGTCTCCTGTAGGACTGCTGCCCTGAAGATCGCGTTCGTCGTCCAACGCTACGGCGCGGAGATACTCGGCGGCTCCGAGTATCACTGCCGGTTGATCGCCGAGCGGCTCGCCGGCCGGCATCAGGTGGATGTGCTGACCACCTGCGCGCGCGACTACATCACCTGGAAAAACGAGTACCGGGAGGGCGAAGACCGGATCCGCGCTGTGACCGTACGACGTTTCGCGAACGACCGCACGCGGGACCTGGAGTCGTTCAATGAATACTCCGACTGGATATTCCACAACGACCATTCGCCGGCGGACGAGGAGGAATGGCTGAAGCGGCAAGGGCCGTGGTGCCCGGGCCTGCTCGCGTATCTCGAGCAGCACCATCGGTCGTATGACGCGCTGATCTTCTTCACGTATCTGTATGCGCCGACGGTCCTCGGGCTGCGGGTGGACCCGGCCCGAAGCATCCTGGTGCCGACGGCGCACGACGAGCCGGCGATCCGACTCGGTCTCTACCGGGAGGTGTTCTCGCTCCCGACCGGGATCGCCTACAACACCAACGTCGAGCGTGGGTTTCTCAGGCAACTGTTCTCGGTCGGCGCGACGATCGAGGAGACGGTGGGCTGCGGCGTCGAGCTCCCGCCCTCGCGCCTGCACGACCTGCCGACGAGCGAGCCGGCAAACCCGGCAGACAGAGCCGAGCAGACTGACCAACCGGAGCAGGATGCATCCGACCACAACGACGCGCTCGGCTCGCCGCTGTCCGCCCGTGGCGCCGTGTTCCGGCGACGTCACCGTCTGTATGGCCCGTTCGCGCTCTACGGCGGACGGATCGACCCCGGGAAGGGCTGCGAGGAGCTGCTCGATTACTTCAACAGCTACGCCGAGTCGGACGGTGACGCCTCGCTGGTGCTGATGGGGCTCAAGCTGATGCCGATTCCTGACGCGCCCCACGTGCGGTTTGCCGGAATGCTGTCGGAAGTGGAGCGGCTCGAGGCGCTTGAGTCGGCCACGGTGGTGGTGGTGCCGTCACCCTTCGAGAGTTTGTCGCTACTGGCCCTGGAGGCGTTCTCGGTGGGCACACCGGTGCTCGCCAACGCCCGCAGCGACGTGCTGACGGACCACTGTCAGCGCAGCAACGGTGGCCTGTATTACAGCGACCGCGACGAGTTTCGAGAGTGCCTGCGGTTGCTGATTCACGACGCCCCGCTGCGGGCCGCCATGGGACGTCAGGGCCGCGACTACGTGCGCACCCACTATCGGTGGGACGCGATACTCGGCAAGTACGACCGGCTGATCGCCGGATTGCAGCGCTCCCGCCCGGAGGGACGCAGCCGGCGTGGCCGGCGCCGCGGGGGCAGGAAGGCTTAGGACCCGCCGCCCCGTTTCCGCCGCACCCGGATCTCGTGGCGCTTGATCATCTCGTTGAGTGTCGTCGGCTTGATCCGCAGCATCTCGGCGGCCCGCTTCTGTACCCCGCCCGCCGCAACGAGCGTCCGTTCGATGAGCTGAGTCTCAAAGGCGGCGGTGACCTCCTTGAACACGATCCCCTCCTGCGGCATCACGAACTGCGGAATCTGGAACGGTCGTGACGTCCGGACCGCGTCCGGAATCAGCTCGACGCCGATCCGGTTTTCGGTGGCCAGCACGACCGCCCGCTCGATGACGTTCTCGAGCTCACGCACGTTTCCGGGCCAGTCGTACTGCTCCATCAGGTCCAGGGCGTCCGGTGTCAGCTCCAGATGCTGCCTGTCGTTCTCGAGGCCATACTTCTCGAGGAAGTGCTGGGCCAGCAACCGGATGTCCTCGCGTCGATCGCGCAGCGGCGGCAGCTCCACTTTGATCACGTGGAGCCGGTAGTACAGGTCCTCGCGGAAGCGGCCGTCCGCGACCATGCTCTTCAGGTCGACGTTGGTGGCCGCGATGATACGCACATCCACCTTGAGGGTGTGGACACCACCCAACCGCATGAACTCCCGCTCCTGCATCACCCGCAACAGCTTCGCCTGCGTCTCGAGCGGCACGCTCCCGATCTCGTCGAAGAAGATGGTGCCCTTGTCAGCGATCTCGAACAGCCCCTTCTTGGGCGCGATCGCCCCGGTGAACGCACCCTTGAGGTGCCCAAACAGGTGTGATTCGAGCAGGTCCGGCGGCAGGCTGCCGGAGTTCACGATCACGAAGGGACGGTCGGCACGATTCGAGTTGTCGTGCAACGCACGTGCCGCCAGCTCCTTTCCGGTCCCACTCTCCCCCTGCACCAGGATGGTGGTCCGGCTTGGCGCAGCCTGGGCGATCAACTCAAAGACCTGCCGCATCCGCCGGCTGCGACCGATGATGTCACTGAACTCGTGGGACTGAGCGCGCAGACTCTCGCGCAGGGTGCGGTTCTCGGTCACCAGCCGCCGGTGCTCGGCAGCCTTGCGGACCACGACCAGCACCTCCTCGTTCTTGAATGGCTTGGTCACGTAGTGGAACGCGTTGTGCTGCATCGCGGCGACCGCGCGCTCGACCGACGCGGAGGCGGTGATCAGAATGACCGGCAGATCCTCGTCGAGCTTCCGCAGCTCGTCCAGGGTCTCGATCCCGTCGATCCCGGGCATCATGACGTCGACGATCGCAACATCGAACGGTTGTGCGTGCGCCAGCGCCAGCCCGTCTTCTCCGGACGCCGCCAGCGACACCTGACAGCCCTCACGCTCGAGGAGCGTCTGCAGGATCTCCCGCATGATCTCCTCGTCGTCGATGACTAACACGGACGCGTTGAGAAGCATCGGCCTTTCTTGTCTAGCCCTGTGCACCCGACCGCGCCCCCGAGCGCGGCGGCAACGGGAGACTCACCGTGAACCGTGTGCCCTGGTCCGGCCCGCTCTTGCACTCGATCGAGCCGCTGTGCTCCTTGATGACGCCGTAGGCGATCGACAGCCCCAGCCCGGTGCCCTGCCCGACGCCTTTGGTGGTGAAGAACGGGTCGTAGATGCGCGGCAGATCCTGACTGGCGATACCGGTACCGGTGTCCGCCACCTCGATCACGGCGCACGTGTCCTCGACCCGTGAGATGATCGACAGCCAGCCCCCGGTCGACATCGCGTCCCGCGCGTTCAGGAACAGGTTCAGGAACACCTGTTGCAGCTTGAACTCGACGCCCAGGACCACGGTCGGCGTCGAGGACAGCTCCCGGCGAAGCCGGATGTTGGCCGTCTGGAACTGATGTTCGAGCAGCGCCAGCACGTCGTTGATGACGGCGTTGACATCGACCGGACCCGCCGCATCGCCCTTGCCCGGTCGGGCCAGATTGAGCAAGCCGTTGACGATCTTGGCGGCCCGGAACGTCTGGCGCTCGATCTTCTCCAGCAGCTTGGTCTGGGGGTCGTCCGGATCCGTACCCTCGAGCAGCATCTGGGTGAAGCTCGAAATACCGGTGAGCGGGGTGTTGACTTCGTGTGCAACACCGGCCGCCAGCAGACCGATCGACGCCATCTTGTCCGACAGCTGCAGCTGTTCCTCCAGCCGCACACGGGCGGTGATGTCCTCGAGGATCACCAGCGTGCCGGCGGTGTCACCCTCCGGTGTCCGGAGCGGTGCGACCGCGGCGTTGACCAGGAGTTGCCGCCGTTCGTCTGCGTGCCGCGACGTGAGCGGGAGACGATACAAGGTGGCGCCCAGCGGCTGCTCGCGGCGGGCGCGCTGCAGCCGTTCGGTGAACGACGCATCGAACAGGTCGGAGAGCGGCTTGCCGACCGCGGTATCGTGGGTCACACCGTAGATTCGCTCGAGGGCGGCGTTCCACCGGAGCACCCGGTCTTCGAGGTCGAGCACCACCAACCCGTCGTTCAGCGACTCGACGATGTTCTCGTTGAACTTTCGGATCCGATCGACCTCGGAGGCCTTCACCTGGAGCTGGGTGTACAACCGGCCGTTCTCGATCGCCGTGGCCACCTGCCCGGCCACGGCCGCGAGCAGGGCGACGTCCTCGCTGCTCAGCAGCTCGCCGCTGGTCTTCGCGCCCAACGCCAGGACCGCGATCGTCCCTTCCTCAGAGACGCACGGCACGAAGTAGTGGATCCCGTGGTTCCGCCAGAAGGCCACCTCCTCGTCCGGGTGACGGCGCACCGAGGCCGACTCGTCGAGCATGACGGTGTGGCGACCGACCAGCCGTCCACCGATGCTCGAGGTCCGCTCCAGCGCCGGCCAGTCGGCGACACCGCGTGGGTCGCTGGCGTGGAACGGGCGGAACACACCGCCGGCGTCGTTGCCGAGCGGAGCAAGCATCAGCACCGTGTGGTCGATGACCAGCGTCTCGGTGACCCGGGTGACCAGCCGCTGGGCGAGACGGTTGAGATCGAGATCGCTGTTCAGGTCGCGGGCGAACCCAACGAGCGCGCGACGATAGTCGTAGCGGTCCCGGTAGTAGACGCGGTCGAGCATCGACTGAATGGCGTTCTTGACGGGGCTCCATCCGAGGACCACGACAAACGTCGCCAGCAGGGCGATGATCGAGTTGTGACCGTCGGACTCTTCGAGGAACACCTCGGTGGCCAGCCGTTCCAGCAGGAAGTAGATGCCGACCATCGCCGAGACAGCGACCGTATAGACCAGCCCGCGTTTGATGATCACCTCAACGTCACGCAGGCGATACCGCACGATTGCCGACGCGAAGGCCAGCGGGATGAGGCCCAGCAGGATCGCGGTGAGGTGGAGCGGCGCGGTATCGAACCCGAGCGCCCACGGGAACGCGTAGCCCAGCGCGAACGGCAACCCGCCCAGCACCGCTCCCCCGACGATCCAGCGGAGCTGGCGCTTCGACGTCACTGACGGCACCCGCCGCAGGGTGAGAATCATCAGCGCCAGTCCGGTGATGAGACAGGTCGCCAGATAGACGAGCTCCAGCCGCCCGACCACCTCGACCCTGGTCATGAAGACCGCCGAGCTCGCATCCCCCCACAGCGCCACCGCCAGCACCAGCCCCAGTATCACCGCCGGCGCATAGACGAGTGGCAGCAACAACCGCCCCAGACGGTCCCGCACCCATCCGGGCGCGCGCTCCGGAAACACCAGCGCGAAGTGCACGAACATCGGCGCGAGCACCAGCGTCGAAATCTCATCCGCCCAGTAAAACACCCAATCCAGCCGGTCAAAGCGACCGCTGAACGAGAAGGTGACCATCCCGAAGAACGCGACGCTGAGCCAGAAAAAGTGGAGGGTGGCCTTGTTCCCGGGTCGCCGCAACCGCACCGACGCACCCACCAGCAACGTGAACACCCCGATGACGACGAGGACGAAGTAGACCGCCGTCGAACCGGTGGGCACCGGTCGCAGGGTCACCTCGACGATCCGGTCCTGACCGAAGCGCACCAGCGAGTAGGTCAACTCGGCGCCGGGCTGACCCGCATGCAGGACAACGACCACATCGGCGGCCGTCTCGACCAGCACCCCATCGATTGCCTGCAGCAGGTCCCCGACCTCGATGCCGGCCAGGTCCCCTGCCTCGCCGGGTCCGACCTCGGCCGCCGTGAGCGCTCCAGCCCGGTCGGTCCACAACACCCCGTCGACCACCTCGTGCCAGTTGGCTTTCACGACCACGTTCGCCGCGGCGAGCCAGAACAGGCCGGCAACCAGCGCGACCGCCAAGACGGGCGGCACCCAGGCGCGCCAGCGATTGCGCCAGGCATGCGAAACGATGGACATGTCAGACGTTCGAGTCATCTGTGCGGATGCGAGGTCGTCTCGGCTACTTCTGTCCGCCAGAGAGGATGCAAGCCCTGTTCCACCAAAGAGCCTCGAATCTGGCGCAATCTATAGCAATTCATAGACTTGCGTTCACATTCAGCCATTTGCCCCATACTAGATCCAAATTCTGGAATGAGACATCCAAATCAATGAATCGCACCGTGGAGTGCACCCGTCCCGGGGGCCTATATCCACTGCGCATGCGCTTGTCCGAAGAATCTGGAGGAACCGGCAGCTCGACACGAGCTAGCCAATTTTCAGCGGGCGACACTTGACTAGAAGTGCACGACGAGGCCGCCGACAAACTCCTTTGGTGCACGAGCTACCAACAGCTCATCGAAGAACGACGTGGCGTTCTGCGGCTCGAAGAACAAGCTACGAACGGCCACCAGAACCTCCCACCGGCTGCCGTTGAACGGTGAAAATGGCAGCGGCTGGTTGACCCGGATGTCGAACCGGGCGTCCAGTCCGATCGGGGCCTCGCTGTCGACGCGCACGAACGCCGTGTTGACACGACAGCGGACCAACAGCCGGGTAGCGGTCTCTGGAATCTCGGCCTCGATGGCGCCGCTCAGGTCGTGGAACCGCTCCTGGTTCGGACGCATCGCCCCCGGCACCACGGTCCCGAGCGCCGTGTCGGCCCCGGCCTGTCTCCAGTGCGCATCGGCGATCGTATAGTCGACCGACCCGCTGAACCGGTCGCCAAGTTGCCGGCGCAGCGTCAGGACCCACCCGCGGCTGGTGACCGAGCCGGCCCGAGCCATGTAGTAAAACCCGGTCTGCGTGCGTCCCTGCTCGTCGATACCAAACAGCGTCGCCATCTGGTCGCTGACATCTTGTGAGTACCGGCGCACACCGGCGACATAGTGATCGGGCAGGTCGACCTCCAGCCCCACGTCGACATGGCGTGTGCGCTCCGGGTGCAGACCGCCCAGCGACGAGAAGGCCGCAAAGGTCCGCTCGGGGGGCAGCCAGAGCGCGGTGTCGGCGGGAGGAAGGAACTCCTCGGCGCCCGGGGCGACCATCT
The DNA here is from genome assembly GCA_015659035.1 of Acidobacteriota bacterium. GTDB lineage: Bacteria > Acidobacteriota > Vicinamibacteria > Vicinamibacterales > UBA8438 > NP936. The sequence continues at coordinate 16,363 of DQNS01000089.1, forward strand.
CCTGCGAGGCCTCGACCCGGATGCGAAGGCCGGTGAGGGGCGTCACCGTCACCCCCACCCGAGGACTGAACAGGCCGTCCTCCTCGGTGTACCCGTAGGTTGCATAGCGGCCGCCGTAGTCGACTCTCAGCCGTCGCGACACCACCCAGCTGTCAGACGCGCCGACGCTGGCCACGTGTCGGCTCTCCGAAGCGACGGTGAGCGCTGCCGGGTTACCGCCCCCGTAGCGCTGTCGCCCGTAGGAGACGGTGAGGCCAAGCCGGTGTGCAGTATCGGCATCCGCGAGGTACGCACCGGAGAGCACCCACGACGTCAGATCACCCGCGCTCATGGCGCCCTGGGCCAACAAGTCGCCGCGCCAGACCGGCGCGCCGACCGACAGATTCGCGATACCGGCCGACCCGGGGACAACCGCGATCATGTCCGGCGCCGCATCGAGTGTGCCGCGTGTCAGCAGATTGACCTCGCCGCTCAGCGGCAGACCGAGCAGGCCCCTCGCGAAACGCGCCGGCGACCCGACGGAGCTGGTCCGCTTCGCGACCCTGCCGAAGCTCGACTCGCCGGCGGGCAACGGCGCGGCGGCAACCCGCGCCGCGGCGTCCTTCAACACGCTCCGGCGGACCCGGCGCATCCGCCAGGCCTTTTCGCCGTGATCGTGCGGCGCCGGCGTCTCGGTGCCGGCAGCCTCGAACACCACCTCGTCCATCTCCTCCGGCTGCGCACCGGTGTCAGCGCGGATCCGCAGACCGACACTGGCCGCGATCGGCTCCGCCACCTGCCCCACGCGGCTCAAGGTGATCGCGTGCACGGTCGGCGTACGCGCGCTGACCTCGACCAGCTCTCGGCGTGACGCCGCATACCCCGGCAGATGCGCCCGGACGAGATACGCACCGGGCGCCAGGGACCGCAGCATGAAGCGCCCGTCCGCATCCGCCAGGGCCATCTCGGGCCCAGTCGGCCCAAAAGCGGAGATCACCGCGCCGTCGAGCGGCACACCGGCGGGGTCGGTGACGGCCCCGACGATCCGACCCAGGGCCGCCGAGGCCGCCCGTGTCACTGGAGTGTGGTCGACAGGCTGCTCCTGAGGGTCACGCCTGGGGGCCGCGTCCGCGCGGACCCCGCCCAGCGCGAGGGACACGATCGTGACGACGCCTAGACATCTCCTAAGGGCAACATCGTCACGTTTGTGGCAAGCTTCTCGTCGCTCGCCGCAGATGTCTAGCCCCCGCGTAGCGGGGCTGTAAGAAATGCTTCTGCTGGCGAGGCTGCGCACCGCTTCACTCGTCGGTTTGAGGCGCAGCGTCGGTTCGGACCAAGCCATGAAGCCCTTCCTGCTAGGACGCCGACACCGAGAAGTCCACGTGACGGATCAGCGACGCGCCGTTCGTGTTGTCCGTAACCGTGATCTCGAGCCGGTAGTCGGCCTCGGGAAACCCGCTCAACGGAACAGCTTGACCGGCGACCAACTGGTGGCCCGCCACCAGATCGAACCCAGGCGGCAAGGTCTGCTCATTGAAGTCCTGTGGGTTGGTCCGGTTGAAGTACTCGTCCCCGTCCGAACCACGCGTGTTGAACGTGTACTCGACGTGCACGTCCGGCAACCCGGACGCGGTCAACCCGGCGTTGTAGACAAGGAAGACCAGCGAGATCTCCTCGCTCTTGAGATACTCCGGGATCCGTTTCGGCACGATGCGCATGGTCCCGAGCGTGTAGGGATTCGCCAACTGCTGGTTGGCCGGCGGCGGCGCCCTCAGCGATTCGATACGGGCGGCCTGGATGACACTGCTTGTCGTCAGCTGGTCGGACCACAGATTCGGCACCGTCACCGCCCGCTTGAGCATCATCGTCTTGGCCTCGGTGCCGTCCGGGACACCGCTTTCGCTCAGCGCGACGTAGACGACATAGTCGCCGCCCGGTACCCAGAACGCGCGGCGGATCTCATAGACGCCATCTGCGGTCGGCGCACCGAGGGCGAGGTGAAACGCGTCTTCGAACGCAAGCGGCGGCAGCGTGGACGCCTCGGTGCGTCCAGGAGAGACCGCCGTCGAGTCGGCCGCCGCCGCACCCTGCCGCGCCGCCACTACAAACATCGCCACCGTCGGCGTGCTCAGCTTCGATTGGTCGACCGTCAGCGTGAACGGCACGAACGTGGTCTGTTCGGTGCCCTTCCAATAATCGTTCGCCCAGCCGAACGGCTCCTCGGCCGGGATGATCTGTCCCAGCAACGCCGCGCCCACGATGCTGGAGAGCGACACGAGTTCCTGTTCCTCGGCCTCGTCGCGATCCTGTGACGCCACGGCAAGCCCCACCCAGACCGCGAAGACATAGACGCTCGCCGCGGCGACGAGAGACAACATCGCCGTGCGGTGACGAACGGTCGGTTTCATGGAACTGGTTCTCCTCAGGGCTTAGTCTGGACGGTGTGGATCATAGGCGACCTCCAGGATCCAAGTCAAACACACGGGGCGCACCCTAACCCCTTAAAATCAGGGCTGTTCCGGCCCGCATCGACCCGGGCGCCGACGCCCGACCTCGTGGTATCATCCGCAGCCCGAGCGCCGATCACTGCAGCCTCCTCACACGACGGAACGGAGCCATCCGGATCATGTCGAGCGTCACCAGTCGCAAAGGCCCGGCGCTCGTGCTTGTCGTGCTCGATGGGTGGGGCGAGGGCACGCAGCTGGACGGGAACGCCATCCAGCAAGCGCGGACGCCGGTCTACCGGGAGCTGCGCGACCGGTATCCGTCCGCCCTCCTGACGACCTGCGGTGAAGCGGTCGGGCTGCCGGCGGGGCAGATGGGCAATTCCGAGGTCGGACACATGAACCTGGGCGCCGGCCGGATCGTGTTCCAGGACCTGACGCGCATCGACCAGACGATCGCGAAGGGCACGCTCGAGACCAACACCGCTCTCACGACGGTGATCGACTCCTGCACCACCGGCGATCGGTCTCTGCACCTGGTCGGCCTCCTCTCGGACGGAGGGGTGCACTCCCACCAGCGGCATCTCGAGGCGCTCATCCGGCTGGCCGCGCGGCGCGGGGTACGCCGGGTCCTGGTGCACGCGCTGATGGACGGGCGCGACACGGCGCCGACCGGTGGTGTCGAGTATCTCGCCGCGCTCGGCCGCACGTGCGACGAGGTCGGGGTCGGGCGGGTGGCGACCGTGTGCGGGCGCTACCATGCGATGGACCGGGACCGGCGGTGGGACCGCACGCGGCGCGCCTACGAGGCGATGACCCGCGGTGTCGGCCAACGCGGTCCGGATGCTGGGGTCCTGGTCGAACAGGCCTACACGCGCGGCATCACCGACGAGTTCATCGAACCGTGTGTCGTCACCGATGCCGACGGCAGGCCGGTCGGTCTGCTCCAGGATGATGACGCGGTCGTCTTCTTCAATTTCAGGGCCGACCGCGCGCGACAACTCACCCGTGCCCTCGCGTTCGATGATTTTGACGGGTTCGACCGGACGGCGCCACCCTCATTGCGGGTGCTCACGTTCACGGAGTACGACGCCACCTTCGGTCTCCCCGTGGCGTTTCCGCCACAGACGTTCTCCGGCAGTCTGGCCGACGTGCTCACGGCGAACGACCGCACCAACCTCCGGCTGGCGGAGACGGAGAAGTATGCGCACGTGACCTACTTTTTTAATTGCGGAGAGGAGCAGCCGGCGCGGGGCGAGGACCGGATCCTGGTGCCGTCACCCACAGTACCGACCTACGACCTGCAGCCGGAGATGAGCGCGGCCGGGATCACCGACCACCTGGTCGCCGACCTGGACGCAGGGCGACATGACGTCATCATCTGCAACTTCGCCAACGCGGACATGGTCGGGCACACCGGTCGCCTCGACGCGGCCGTAACGGCGGTCGAGACGCTCGACGGGTGTCTGGCGCGCATCGTCGCAGCCGTCAAGGCTGCGGGCGGAACCCTCATCATCACCGCGGACCATGGCAACGCAGAACAGATGTGGGACACCGAACGCAACGGCCCGCACACGGCGCACACGACCAACCCGGTGCCGGTGCTGTTGATCGGTCCGGACGTGAAGGCGGGCATGCCGTTGAGCGACGGCTCATTGCGAGACGTCGCCCCGACGATGCTTGGCGTGCTGGGGATCGCACCGCCGCCCGAGATGACCGGACGCGATCTGCGGCGCTGGCTGGAGTAGGAGACCTAAGACGTCATTCGGCCGGCTGACTCGCTTCGTCGGCGGCAATTCGGAGGGAACGCAGGAAGCGGCGGTCGTTGGAACTCATCACCCCGGTCTCGCCCTCCGACCCGCCCCTTGCCACGGCGACGCCGGCCTTGGCCAGTCCCTCTCCCTTGGGCCGGTTCGCGAACCAGATGACCGCCTCGAGCGACACCCTCATGTTGTAGCCGGCGGCCCTGGCTCTCTCATGACAGGCCTGCACCCGGTGATCGTCAGCGACGGCGGCGGCCATGGCGTCGGCCAGCTCGCGCGACAACCGGTTCACGACATCGTCCATCCTGGGACCTCCTTACCGTCAGGGGCGCACGATGTCGCCGTCAGGAGACCCCGGTGCGGGATGGGCTGAGGAGCCTCAAGGGTGAGAGCTGGACACCGAACCAAAATCATGGGATAGACAACTAAATATAGTGCCAGCCGGCATTCTAAACCCCACATATAGGTGTGTCAAGGAGATGACGGAGGCTGGCCGGCGAACGCGGTCAGCCTGGCGGAATCCGGGATCTGGCCGATCCACTACAATCGCACTGCGATGGCATCGAGGACCGCAACCCCGGACGACCTGAGGAACTGGACCCCCGAGCACGCGCTCGGAGCCCCCGGCGACTTTCCGTTCACCCGTGGCCTCTACCCGACGATGTATCGCGGCCGACGCTGGACGATGCGGCAATACGCCGGATTCGGGAGCGCAGCGGAGTCGAACCGGCGGTATCGGTATCTGCTCGACCAGGGCGGGAGCGGTCTGAGCGTCGCCTTCGACCTCCCGACGCAGATCGGGTACGACTCCGACCACGCCCTCGCGCGCGGCGAGGTTGGCCGGGTCGGCGTCGCGATCGATTCCATCGAGGACATGACCCTGCTCTTCGACGGGATCCCACTCGACCGTGTCTCGACGTCCATGACCATCAACGCAACCGCCATCATCCTCCTTGCGTTGTATGTGGTCGCGGCACGCCGTCAGGGTGTCGAGCCGGCCGCGATCGCCGGGACGGTCCAGAACGACATCCTGAAAGAATATGTGGCACGCGGGACCTACATCTTCCCGCCGCGGCCATCGCTCCGGATCGTGACCGACGTCGTCGCGTACTGTGGCACCGAGCTAGCAGGCTGGCATCCGGTGTCGATCAGCGGCTATCACATCCGTGAGGCGGGCGCGACGGCGATCCAGGAAGTGGCGTTCACCTTCGCCCATGCGACCGCCTACGTGGAAGCGGCCATCGCGGCGGGGCTCGACGTGAACGTGTTCGGGTGCCGGCTGTCCTTCTTCTTCGCGGCGCACAACGACTTCCTCGAGGAAGTCGCGAAGTTTCGCGCCGCACGGCGGTTGTGGGCGCGTCTGATGCGCGACCGATTCGGCGCCACCGAGCCGCGCGCGCAGCAGTTGCGCTTTCACACGCAGACCGCCGGCAGCACGTTGACGGCACAGCAGGCGGACAACAACATCGTCCGGGTGGCACTCCAGGCCATGGCGGCGGTCCTCGGCGGCACCCAGTCGCTCCACTGCAACGGCCGTGACGAGGCGCTGGGGCTCCCAACCGAGAGCTCGGCCCAGATCGCGCTGCGCACGCAACAGGTCATCGCCGTCGAGACCGGTGTCGTCAACACGGTCGACCCTGTCGCCGGCTCCTACGCCATCGAGTCGCTGACCGACGCGATCGAACAGGGGGCGACCGCGCTCCTCGATCAGATCGCGGCCGAGGGCGGCACCCTGGCGGCGATCGAGCGTGGGATGATTCAACGTCAGATCCAGGAGTCGGCGTATCGGGACCAGCAGGCCGTCGACAGCGGCCGGCGTGTGGTGGTCGGCGTCAATCGTTCCACCGACGACAGCCCTGTGCACATCGAGGTCCTGCGCCTCGACCCGGCGGTCGAGAGTGAGCAGTGTGCGCGGGTCGCCTTGGTGCGGGCGTCACGTGACAATACACAGATACGACCCACCCTCGAACGGGTCACCCGGGCCGCTCGGGACGGGACGAATCTGGTCCCGCCCATCATCGCCGCGGTCGAGGCCAGGGCCACCGTGGGCGAGATCGCCGACACCCTTCGCGCCGTGTTCGGTGAGCACCGCGAGAACGGACTGTAGGGAAGGGCCCCAAGGAGACGGGAGACGCGGCGTGGGTTGGCTACCGGGAACCTGGCTGAAGCCGCCACATCGCCCGTGTTGCTGCACGTCGAGCGTCTGACCACGGGCGCTGACCGAGGATGGGCGTTTCTGGATGTGGCGCAGCCTCCGACTTTCTCCTGTCTCCTGTGTGCAGCGCGCAGCGCCCAACGCGCGCTCAGATGCTCACGCCCAGAGCAGGCGAACGATGGGACTGCCGCACGTCCTGTTCGACCCGACCGTCGCGCAAGTGGATCACCCGGTGTGCATAGGCGGCGACGTCCGCCTCGTGGGTGATCAGGATGATCGTGTTCCCGGTACCGTGCAACCGCTCGAACAGCGTCAGGATCTCCAGACCGGTCTTCGAATCCAGATTCCCGGTCGGTTCGTCAGCCAGCAGAATCGACGGATTGTTGACGAGGGCGCGCGCGACCGCGACGCGCTGACGCTGACCGCCGGACAGCTCGTTCGGCTTGTGCGTGACCCGGTCGGAGAGCTCGACCCGCTCGAGCGTCTCGAGCGCGCGCGCGCGCCGGACGGGGCCGGGGACACCGGCGTAGATGAGCGGCAGCTCCACGTTGTGCAACGCCGTGGCTCGCGGCAGCAGGTTGAAGGTCTGGAAGATGAACCCGATCTCCTCGTTGCGGATCCGCGCCAGCTCGTCGTCCTCCATCTCCCGCACCTGTTGACCGTTGAGCAGGTAACTGCCGCGGCTGGGCGTGTCGAGGCACCCGATCAGGTTCATCAAGGTGGACTTCCCGGAGCCGGACGGTCCCATGATCGCCACATACTCACTACGCTCGATCTCTATGGAGACCCCCTGCAGGGCATGGATCTCCTCGCTACCCATGCGGTAGGTCTTCCACAGGTCGCGTGTCTCGATCAGGGCCATGTAGAGCGCTCCCCCAGAAGTCAGAAGGCAGAATGAAATTGGTCGGCTGTCGCCAGCATCACTTCAGCCGACTTGATCGAATCAGACCCTCGGGGCCGCTGAAGACGGCGACCCCCTTCAATGATCTTCTGCCTTCTGACTTCTGCCGTCTCAGCGCCCCCATCTGTATACGTCGCCGCGGAGGAATCCGTTCACCTGCGGTCGGGGCGCTCGCCGGGTCAGCGGCCGTCGCGGACAGTTCGACCGGTTGAGGACCGACGCCCGCCACCCGCCACACTCAGGCGGTGGATGACCTAGGCCGCCGCCTCGTCCGGGGTCAGCGGACGCAAGTCGTACTTGATCCGACCCGGAACGATAGAGGGAAACTACGCGGGGAGCTCCGGCGCGGGTGGCGGCACGGTGGACTCCGCGGGCGGAGTGGAACGGAAGATCAGGGCGCCGAGCAGCCCTCCGAGTGGCGAGAACACCATCCCCACAGCGAGCATCAAGACGAACCCGACCAGCACGGCGACGACACCGCCGCCGGACGCGAGGCTCTCGATCATCTCACGCATCTCGGGCGGCACGTCGGCCGCCGACTCGAGCAGCCCGTCCATCATGCCGCGCTGGAGTGGCCCGGTGACGAGCTGGATCGGCAGCGACACAACGGCATAGACCACCGCCCCGACGATGCCGGACAGAAAACCGCCAAACGCCCCCTCGCCGAGCTGGATCGGATCCGGTCTGCCGTGCTGGATCAGGTAGGCGGTCACCACGCCGCCTCCTGTCACCCACAAACAACAACAGTTGCCGAGCGAGATGATCGGCAGGGCGGACAGCACACCCATGAACAGACCGCCGAACAGAACCGGTTGCAGCAGGGCCTGGGACATGAGATTTCATATGCTCGAAGGAGTCAGAAGACAGGAGGCAGGAGGACCCGGTGGCCGCGACACCGATCAACACGCCGCCATCTCCAATCCCCAATTCCCAACCCCAGTTCCGCGAACTGGGCGTGTCCGGGTCAGCTCGCTAACCGTAGTACTCGAGACCGAGGTGCGTGATGAGCTCCTCGCCCCGCATGTACCGCAGGGTGTTCTTCAGCTTCATCAGCTGAATGAACAGGTCGTGCTCGGGATACAGACCGGGGGCGTGCACCGGGCTCTTGAAGTAGAAGGAGAGCCACTCCTGGATGCCGCTCATGCCGGCACGTTTCGCCAAGTCGAGAAACAGCACGAGATCGAGCACGATCGGCGCGGCCAGAATGCTGTCCCGACACAGGAAGTTGATCTTGAGCTGCATCTTGTAGCCGAGCCACCCGACCAGATCAATGTTGTCCCAGCCTTCCTTGTTGTCACCCCGCGGCGGGTAGTAGTTGATCCGGACAACGTGACAGAGATCCTTGTACAACGTCGGATAGAGATCGGGCTGCAGGATGTAGTCGAGCACCGACTTCTTGCTTTCTTCCTTCGTCTTGAAGGACTCGGGGTCGTCGAGCACCTCGCCGTCCCGGTTCCCGAGGATGTTGGTGGAGAACCACCCCGACACCCCGATCAGCCGCGCCTTGAGGCCGGGTGCCACGATGGTCTTGATGAGGGTCTGACCGGTCTTCAAGTCCTTGCCGACAACCGGCGACCCGTTGTCCAGCGCGAGCTGGTCCAGGGCCGGAATGTCGGCGCTGAGGTTCGGCGCGGCGTTGGCGTACGGGATGCCCTCCTTCAGCGCCGCGTAGGCGTAGACCATACTGGACGCGATCTCGTCAGCATTCGACTCCATCGCCTGCTCGAACGCCGCGATCGACTGATGCGCCGCCATCGGGGTCATGAAGATCTCGGTGCTGCCGCACCAGACCATCACCAGCCGGTCCAGGTGGTGCGCATCCTTGAAGGCGCAGATGTCGGCCCGCACCTGCTCAGCGATCTCCCGCTTGTTGGCGCCCGTCTTGACATTTGTGCCCATCAGCCGCTTGACATACCGCTGGTCGAACACCGCCGGCCAGGGCCGGATCGCCTCGAGCTCCGGCCGGACCTGCTCGAGCATCGACGCGTCAAGCACCCCGGCCGTCATGGCCGCCTCGTAGCCGTTCTCCTCGAAGATGTCCCAGGCCCCGAACACGAGGTCGTCGAGCGACGCCAGCGGCAGGAAATCCTTGATGAGCGGCGTGCGCCCTTCGTTGCGTTTGCCCAACCGGATGGTGCCCATCTGGGTGAGCGAACCGATCGGCGACGCCAGCCCCTTTCTGATGAGCAGCGTGCCGGCGACGAAGGTCGTGCTGACGGCGCCCAGGCCAACGAGCAGGACGCCGAGTTTCCCACGGGCGGGTGCGATTTCGACTGGGTGTTGCACAGCCGGACACTATATCATGGCGGCCGGCGACCAACAGGGTCCATCGGTACGTGAAACCGCTGCGTGCTCCGCGCCCGATGACTTCATGGCCATCTTCAAGAAGCTGAA